>JAAZZI010000074.1 GCA_014239225.1 Gammaproteobacteria bacterium | reverse complement strand
AGAATAGTAATGTCGATGAAATACGCTACGAGGGATATGGTCCAAATGGTGTTGCTGTGATTGTCGATACCATGACAGATAACAAAAACCGAACGGTTGCTGAAATACGTCATGCTTTCTCAAAGTTTGGAGGTAATCTTGGCACAGATGGTTCTGTTTCTTATTTATTTACAAAAATCGGGTTAATTTCATTTCAAGGAGAAATTGATGAAGATGCAATTATGGAAGCTGCGCTGGAGGGCGGTGCCGAAGACATTATTACTAATGGTGATAATTCTATAGATGTCATCACCAACCCTGATAATCTCGTAGATATCAAAGACGTTATTGTTGCTGCTGGTTTTGATCCTCAGAACACAGAAATAACCATGCGTGCTTCAACCACAAGTGAGCTAGATAAAAAGGGTGCGGAAACAATGATTAAATTGTTAGACGAACTGGAGGATCTAGATGATGTGCAAAAAGTCTATTCGAATGCAGAAATACCTGATGAAATTTTGGCTGAATTAAATTGACAAAAATATTAGGCATTGACCCTGGCTCCATAAAAACTGGATATGGAATTATTGAATCTAAGGGTAACCACACTAAACATATTGAAAATGGTGTTATTAAGGTTAAAGGTGAAACACTTGCTGAGAAGTTAAAGATAATAAATATTCAAATCACGGCAATTATTAAAAAATTCCAACCAGATGAAATTGCCATAGAAAAAGTGTTTATGCATCGTAATGCTGATTCAGCTCTAAAACTTGGGCAAGCAAGAGGCGCGGCTATTACGGCTTGCGCAATGAATGAAATTGCTTTATTCGAATACAGTGCCAATCAAGTCAAAAAAGCTTGCGTTGGAAAGGGTCATGCTACCAAAGAACAGGTACAACATATGATAAAAATCTTATTATGCTTAGAAGAAATTCCATTAACAGATGCAGCTGATGCATTAGCTATAGCTATATGCCATGCAAACTCACGTGAAGGTTTATTGCGTATGAAAGGCGTAAGTGGAATGCGCTATGGACGGCTACAATGATTGGTTTCTTGCGTGGAACGCTTTTAAAAAAACAACCTCCCCTTCTAATACTCGATGTAAATGGTGTTGGTTATGAAATAAATGCGCCAATGACTACGTTTTATATTTTGCCGGATATTGGGAATGAAACTGAAATATTTACACACCTTGTTGTTCGCGACGATGCACACTTACTTTTTGGTTTTGCAACAGAAAATGAAAGACATTTATTTCGGAATTTAATAAAAGTTAACGGTGTTGGGGCAAAAATGGCACTCACTATTTTATCGGGGATAGAGACAGATGAATTTTCTCAATGTATACAAAATAATGATACGGAACGCCTTATAAAGCTGCCAGGTGTTGGGAAAAAGACTGCTGAACGTTTAATCATCGAGATGCGTGACCGCCTGGATAATTTGTCCAAATTAACAACAAGCCGTGAAAACAATAAAGCGAGGGCGTATACAGCCCCGGTCGATGAAGCAGTAAGCGCATTAACCTCTCTGGGCTATAAACCATCCGAGGCTAGTCGATATGTGCTTACTATTGCAGAAGACAATATGAGTAGCGAAGAATTAATCCGTAAAGCACTAAAACATTCGGTAAAAAAATAATATTTTTATAAACAAATCAAAAAATCACCATAATTTTGTCATTTTACAAGCATAAAATTGCCATTTTTTTAGGCTTAAATAAAAATTTTATTCTGACTAGCTTATTCAGGCATTTGCAGAGAAAATAGGTATCGATATGGTTGAATCTAATACAATAGTCTCGTCTCAAAGCGAGCCAAATGATGTGGCGGCTGAAAATACCTTACGTCCCAAAAATCTACGGGATTATCTAGGGCAAAAATCGGTCCACGAACAAATGGATATTTTTATAGGTGCAGCCAAACAAAGAGCTGAGTCTTTAGACCATGTGCTTATTTTTGGACCACCTGGTCTAGGTAAAACTACTCTAGCCCATATTATTGCTAATGAAATGAATGTAAATATGCGTCAAACCTCGGGACCAGTCCTGGAGCGTCCTGGCGATCTTGCTGCTTTGCTAACTAATCTTGAGCCTAATGATGTTCTTTTTATAGATGAAATACATCGTCTTAGTCCTGTTGTTGAAGAAGTACTGTACCCGGCAATGGAAGACTACCAAATTGATATTATGATTGGTGAAGGACCTGCTGCACGTGCTATAAAACTTGACGTGCCAGCGTTCACACTAGTCGGCGCTACCACTCGTGCTGGGCTATTAACTTCGCCATTACGTGATCGCTTTGGGATTGTTCAACGACTTGAATTTTATTCTCCTCATGAACTAACTCAAATTATTAACCGTTCCTCTGACATTCTTGGTGTTGAAATTGAGAAAAATGGAGCTAATGAAATAGCAGCTCGCTCTCGTGGTACACCACGTATTGCCAATCGTTTACTAAGGCGTGTTCGTGATTACGCTCAGGTAAAAGCAGACGGTAAAATTTCTGGAAAAATATCATCCGAAGCGTTAGATATGTTAAATGTTGATGCTCATGGTTTTGACGTGATGGACAGAAAATTACTTCTCGCTATATTACAAAAATTTGATGGGGGGCCAGTTGGTGTTGACAGTTTAGCTGCTGCAATAGGGGAAGAGCGCGACACCATTGAAGATGTACTAGAGCCTTATTTAATACAACAAGGCTTTATGATGCGGACACCAAGAGGAAGAGTTGCTACACGTAATGCCTGGCTTCACTTCGGTTTAAATGCGCCAAAAGAACCTCCCGAAATTGATGACTTATTTAATGAAAATAAATAATAAAAACCCACATTAGAATGGGAAAAGAATTTATATGGCAAGTACGTGCTTATTACGAAGATACTGATGCTGGTGGGGTTATATTTTATGCAAATTATTTACGCTTCATGGAGCGTGCGCGCACAGAATGGCTAAGGAATATAGGTTTTGAACATAAACAACTAATTGATAAATACAAATTATTATTTACTGTGAAAAATTTAACAATAGATTATATTAAACCTGGTTATCTTGATAATTTATTAACTATCACATCAAAGTTATTAGATAGCCGCGGAGCAAGCCTTTCGTTTCAACAAAATATTAAAAATGAGAACGATGAATTGCTTAGTCAGGCAGAAGTTAAGCTTGTTTGTGTGCGCGCAAAGACACTAAAAGTATCGCCAATGCCTGAAGAATTACTCATGGAGTTAACTAATGATAGCTGATTATTCATTTATTGATTTAATATTAAACGCAAGTCTAGTAGTTCAATTCGTTATGTTAATACTTGTATTAGCATCGGTGATTTCTTGGACAATGATCTTTAATAAATATGTCTTACTCAAACATTCTAAAAATAATGCAGATATTTTCGAAGAAAAATTCTGGTCTTCAGAAGATTTAAGCCCCTTATACAATAGAATTACAGCAGGTCGTTATGTGTCAAGCGGTATGGAGAAAATTTTCGAAGCAGGATATAAAGAATTTTCACGTCTTCAAAAACAAAAAAATATTGATCCTGAAGTAATACTTGATGGAGCTCAAAGATCAATGCGTATTGCTATGAATAAAGAAGTAGATCATCTTGAAACAAATCTTTCTTTTTTAGCGACCGTCGGCTCAACAAGCCCATATATAGGTTTATTCGGGACAGTTTGGGGCATCATGAATAGCTTTCAAGCTTTAGGCACAGTACAGCAAGCAACAATAGCAATGGTTGCTCCTGGCATAAGTGAAGCCTTAGTAGCAACGGCCATGGGCTTGTTTGCCGCTATCCCCGCGGTAATTGCCTACAATAGATACTCCAATGATGCCGAACGTTTGATAAATCGTTATGATAATTTTTTGGAAGAGTTTGCCGCGATTTTACATCGTCATGCGCATAGCTAATAAGTATTCATGAGACATCGAATACGTAAACGACCAATGTCCGAAATTAATGTTGTGCCCTACATTGATGTAATGTTGGTATTATTAATAATCTTTATGATAACTGCGCCATTATTAAGTCAAGGAGTTAAGGTTGATTTGCCACAAGCTCCTTCTGCACCATTACCACCAAATGAAAAAGAACCCGTAATTGTCAATGTTGATAAAGATGGGAATTTCTTTATTAATTACGGAGAAAACCAAGATGACCCTGTGGCACCTAGTATTTTAGTTAATCGCGTGAGTGCTTTATTGAAATATCAACCTGGTATTCCGGTTCTTGTCGGAGGAGATACAAATGTTCCCTATGGACAGATTATTCAATTAATGACATTACTTCAGAAAGCAGGCGTACCCTCAGTCGGCATGATTACTGATCCTCCTAAAAAATAATAATATATGCATACAAACTGGTTTCAAACTTCGAGATCATTATTTTTTTCTATTCTTCTTCATATTATCTTTGGCGGAATATTAATATTTAGTTTTAAATTTTCAGCAAAACCAACGCCAGTACATAAACCCGTTACTAATATTATTAAAGCTATATCAGATGACAAAAAACAAGTCGAATTAGAACTGAAACGGCTAAATGATATAGAAGAAGCCAAAAAGACAGAGGAAAAGAAACGACAAAAAAAACTTGAAAAAAAAGCAGAGGACGCTAAGAAAAAAAGAATTGCAGAAGAAAAAAAACTTAAACAGCTAAAGAAAAAGAAAGATAAAGAAAAGAAACTCGAAATCAAAGAAACTTCCTTGTGCAGATGAAGTTTCCCTACTACGAAAAGAACATATATGAGGCCAAAAGTCAGGTT
>JAAZZI010000073.1 GCA_014239225.1 Gammaproteobacteria bacterium | reverse complement strand
CGATTAGAATCTGGCGAACCAGTTGCTACTATTCATGCTAAGACTAGTAAATTAACTGGAATTGATATACCCGAGGAATTAGTTCCAGTTGCAATAGATGAACTTCCTATTATTTTGGTAGCTGCTGCTTGCGCAAAAGGTAAAACGAAATTATCAGGTGCTGCTGAATTACGTGTAAAGGAAAGCGATCGTATTCAATCAATGTTAGATGGTTTTATTAGTTTAGGCATAAAAGTAAAAGCTTTAGAGGATGGCATGATAATTGAGGGCGGCCAATATAACGGCGGAGTAATTAATAGTAATGATGATCATCGTATTGCAATGGCTTTTTCTATTGCCGGTATAATTGCTAAAGCACCAATCATTATTAATAGTTGTAAAAATGTAGCAACATCTTTTCCTGAGTTCGTTGACACTGCTAAACATTTAGGTATGAATATAGATTATGTCTAATGTAACAGTTATAACTGTTGATGGCCCAAGCGGCACAGGTAAAGGGACAATTTGTAGCCGTTTAGCTTATTTCCTGAAATGGAATTTTCTTGATAGTGGAGCTCTTTACCGTGTTCTTGCAATTGCAGCAGAAAGAAATCAAATAAAAAGCGAAGATGAATTAGTACAATTAATCAATAAGCTAGATGTCAAATTTAAGATAAATGATATTGAAAGTATGGCTGAGGTTTTTTTTGACGGTGAAGTTGTTACAGATGAGATTCGATCCGAAACTTGCGGAAAAGCAGCCTCAGTTATTGCTCCCATAGTCGCAGTTCGTAAAGCATTACTTATACAACAAAGGGCATTTTGTAAGGAGCCAGGATTAATTGCTGACGGCCGTGATATGGGAACAGTGGTATTTCCTAACGCAAAATTAAAGATATTTCTAACTGCTAATATTGAAGAAAGAGCTAAAAGGCGATTCAAACAGTTGAAGCAAGGGGGTATTAGTGTTAATCTCCGCCGCCTTTATACGGAAATTGCTGAAAGAGATAAACGAGATAGTACACGTAGTGTTTCTCCGTTGAAGCCCGCAAAAGATGCAATTGTTATTGATACGAGCACTCTTGATGTTAAAGGCGTTATAGAAGAGATTTCGAAATTAGTCGTTGATAGGATACCTAATTTATCGAGACAGGTGGTTGATTACTTGCGATAAGCAATCAACTTGAGATTAACTAAACAACAAATAGCCTTGCTGAAGTTTCAAGCAGGTTTCAGGAATTACCATTCATGAACGATAGTTTTGCCGAATTATTTGAACAAAGCCAAATAGAAAATAAAATGCGTCCGGGCAGTATAATTAGCGCAAAGGTGCTCGATATTAAAACAGATTCTGTTGTTGTTAATGCGGGACTTAAGTCCGAAGGCGTTATTCCTGTAGAACAATTTCTTAATGAGGAAGGTCAACTTGAAGTTACCGTTGGTGATGATGTTGATGTATCACTTGAATCTATTGAGGATGGTTATGGTGTTACTCGTCTTTCACGTGAAAAAGCAAAACGGAAGATTGCTTGGGAGGAATTAGAAAAGGCGCATGAAGATAATAAAACTGTGATAGGAATAATTACCGAAAGAGTAAAGGGAGGTTTTACTGTTGAAGTTGGTAAAGTACGTGCATTTTTACCAGGGTCTTTGGTTGACGTAAGACCTATACGCGATACTTCGTCTTTGGAAGGCAAACCAATAGAATTTAAAGTTATAAAAGTTGATCAACGTCGAAATAATATTGTTGTTTCAAGACGTGCTGTTGTTGAAACTGAAAACACTATTGATATTGATGCATTACTAGAATCTTTAAAAGAAGGCGCATTAGTTAAGGGGATAGTCAAGAATTTGACTGATTACGGCGCATTTATAGATTTAGGTGGAATCGATGGTCTTCTTCACATTACAGATATGGCGTGGAAACGGGTTAAGAGTCCTAGCGAAATAGTAAATATTGGTGATGAAATTGATGTTAAAGTTCTGAAGTTTGATTCTGAAAAGAGACGAGTCTCTCTTGGTCTTAAACAGATGGGAGATGATCCTTGGTTAAATCTAACTAACAGGTATCCCGAAGGAGCCCGTTTAAATGGAAAAATTACCAGTCTCGCTGATTATGGTTGTTTTGTAGAACTAGAAGAAGGCGTTGAAGGTCTTGTTCATGTATCCGAAATGGATTGGACTAATAAAAACGTACATCCATCTAAACTTGTACACCTAGGGCAGGAAGTTGACGTAATGATTCTTGATATTGATCAAGAACGTCGTCGCATTTCATTAGGAATTAAACAATGCGGAGCAAATCCATGGGAAAAATTTTCGTCAACACATAATAAAGGCGATCGTGTCACAGGTTTAATTAAATCAATTACAGATTTTGGTATATTTATTGGACTTGATGGCGGAATTGATGGTTTAGTGCATTTATCAGATGTTTCATGGAATGATGATACAGAGACATCTATACGTAATTTTAATAAGGGAGATGAAATTACAACAGTAGTTCTGGCAGTAGATTCAGAACGAGAACGAATTTCACTTGGAATAAAACAATTAGAGCAAGATCCTTTTTCAAGTTACGTTTCTGAAAAACAAAAAGGCTCAATTGTTAAAGGTATAATTAAAAAAGTCGATCAAGGTTTTGTTATTGTTGATCTTGCAGAAGAGGTAGAAGGCTTATTAAAAGCAAACGAGATCTCATTAGAGGAAGAAATAACAGACGCTAGAACAATATTCAAAGAAGATGATGAGGTTGAGGTAAAAATTACTGCAATTGATCGTAGGAAACGCACAATCAATCTTTCAATTAAGGCTAAAGAGTCAGATGATGAGCAGACTACTGTAAACGAATATGCTCCGGAAACTAGTGGAAACTCTAAGCTTGGGGATATTTTAAAGGAGCATTTAAAAAGTAAATAAAATTTGAAATAACGGATTGCCTATCATTTTTTGAATTGTTATTATGACCATAAATTTAAGATTATAATAGAAATAGTGAATACCGATATATTTCTAAAAAAGAAACACTGGATATAAATTAGTTGAGATACACTGATGACAAAATCTGAATTGATTGAAGTTTTGGCTCGGAAACAACCACAGCTTGCCTATAGAGATATTGAATTGGCTGTAAAAACTATACTTGAATATATGTCTTCATCTCTCTCAAGTGGCGAACGTATTGAAATCCGAGGGTTTGGAAGTTTTTCTTTACATTTTCGTCCCGCAAGATCTGGTCGTAATCCGAAATCAGGCGAACCAGTATCATTACCAGCAAAATATGTACCTCATTTTAAACCAGGAAAAGAACTACGTGAAAGGGTAAATAATAGATATAACCCGATTACAAACTGAAGAAGTATCTATAGGCATTTATTTTTTTCACCAGACTTTGCGTTATTAGTACTTGTAACAATCATATAGACTGTTTATCTTAGTTATTAAATTTCTTTTCATCTATAAAAAATATAAATTTCGGGGATGATATGACATTTATACCTAAATTCATCTTTATTATCTTTATTCTATTATTTGGCTTAGCTCTCCACTTAAAAAATCATCAATTAGTTACCTTGAATTACTATATTGGCGAGATTCAATTATCTTTCTCTTTAGTAATTGTTTTAGCAATATGTATTGGTGTATTGCTTGGTATTTTAGTAAATTTTCCTATTATTATGAGAATTAAGAAAAATAACCATAAGCTAGAAAAAAAATTAAAAAATACAGAAAAAGAGATAAATAGTCTTCGTGTGACCGCATTGAAGGACTAATACGAAATGCACCTTGAACTAAATATATTTTGGTTATTATTGCCAGTTGCAGCATTATCCGGATGGTGGATAGGCAGATCCGCACAAGAAACAAAAAAACTCTCTAAAAACATCTACCCCGAATATTTCAAAGGTCTAAATTTTGTTTTAAATGAACAGCCAGATAAGGCAATTGAAGTATTTATTCGTATGGCTGAAGTCGACAGTGAAACTGTAGAAACACATCTTGCACTTGGAAACTTATTTCGCAGACGCGGTGAAGTAGATCGCGCTATACGAATTCATCAGAATTTAATTGCGAGACCGACCCTGAATCAGGGGCAACGCGCACACGCTCTGCTCGAGCTTGGTATGGATTATATGCGTTCTGGTTTATTAGACAGAGCTGAAAAACTATTTTTGGAATTAGTAGATTTAGATTTATATCTAAATGAAGCATACTTTAATTTATTAGAGATATACCAACAAGAGAAGGATTGGGAAAATGCAATTATTATAGCTAGAAAATTTGAAACTGTTTCTGGCGAAAATTTAAACCCAGTGATAGCTCAGTTTTTTTGTGAAGATGCTGAAAATGAATTAAATGCTGGGAGATTAAGTAATGCAAAAGAACAAATTCATAATGCAATGAATGCTAATTCGAAATGCGTTAGAGCTAGTATAATTGAAGCTAAAATATATCAACTTACGGGAAAAATAGAACAAGCGATTGAATCTTACAAACGATTGGAGTCACAAGATAATAATTATATAACAGAAATTATATTGCCATTACATGAATGTTATAAAGAGCTGGATAATGTTGAGCAATTTATTAAATATTTAAGGAAAATTGTAAATGCATATGGAAATATAAATATATTATTAATTTTGACTGAATTAATTTCTGAATATGATGATAAAGATTTAGCGATTAATTTTATATTTCAAGAACTAAGAAATAGGGCAACAGTTCAGGGTGTTGATAAATTAATTGAATATACATTAAGCAAGTCTGAAGGTGAGACATACGAACATCTCA
>JAAZZI010000072.1 GCA_014239225.1 Gammaproteobacteria bacterium | reverse complement strand
TGCCAAGATCTTCTAATGGAGTGTCAATTTTTTTTTTTTTTTTTTCATTAAAGATAAAAGTATGGTGTGGAATACAGATCTTGTTGAAACTTTAGAATTAGATAATCTTCTAGGTTGTGCGATGGTAAGTATACATTCTGCTTATAACCGCAAGGAAAGCCGTGGAGCACATGCACGAGAAGATTTTCCAGAACGTGATGATGAAAATTGGATGAAACACACTTTATCTACATTAAATAATGATGGCAGTGTAAGTTTCGAATATAGACCCGTGCATATGTATACATTAACGGATGAAGTTGATGTTTTTCCACCAAAAAAACGTGTCTACTAATATTTTAAAGATGAAGAGAAGACAATATGGCTGAATTTACATTACCAAAAAATTCTAAAGTAAAACCTGGAAAAACAATTTCTGCTGCTAATGGTGCAACTCGCAAAAAGAAATTTCATATATACCGCTGGGATCCTGATTCAGGTGAAAATCCAAGATTAGATACGTATGAAGTTAATCTAGATAATTTTGGGCCTATGGTCTTGGATGCAATCATTTATATAAAAAATGACATTGATTCGGCATTAACTTTTCGTCGTTCGTGCCGTGAAGGTATATGTGGTTCATGCTCAATGAACATAGGGGGGACTAATACTCTTGCTTGCACTAAATCAATTTCAGATTTCAATAGTGATGTATCAATTTACCCTTTACCTCATATGCCGGTAGTGAAAGACTTAGTCCCAGATTTAACTCATTTTTATAATCAGTACTCATCAATTAAACCATGGATACAAACCAATACATCTGCGCCATCAAACTCTGAAAGATTGCAATCCAAAGAAAACAGAGAAAAACTAGATGGCTTATATGAATGTATACTTTGTGCCTGTTGCTCAACAAGTTGCCCAAGTTATTGGTGGAATAGTAAACGATACCTTGGTCCTGCAGTCCTGCTACAGGCCTATCGTTGGATAGTTGATAGTCGTGATGAATCAACCAATAAGCGCCTAGACAAACTAGAGGATTCATTTAGTCTTTACCGTTGCCATACGATTATGAATTGCACAAACGCTTGCCCAAAAGGATTAAATCCTGCGAAAGCAATAGCTGAAATTAAGAAACTTTTAGTTTCACGCCTAACCTAAAGTAAAAAGTATATTTAGTAATGCATGAAGAAAAATCACGCCTCCTATGGCGATGCAGACGTGGCATCAAAGAAATGGATATTATATTTCAAGATTTTATTAATCATTCGTATGATCAATTAACAGATGATAAAAAAAATGCATTTTCAAGACTTCTCGACGAACAAGATCTTGATATTCTAAACTGGATTATGGGAAAAGATAAGCCAAATGATAATGAACTAGTCAATATTATTAATATAATTAGAGAATCCAGGAATATTAACTAACACTTGATTATGAAAAATACTTGGGAATCAGTTCTGAAAGAAAAGAATATAAAAATAAAAGAGTATTGTATTAATAATAATAATCCATCGGCTTTTCCGCTTTCAATGTTTGCAATTCTAGAAATCACTGGCAATGATAGATATACATTTTTACAAAATCAATTCACAAATGATTTAGATAATAAAAAATTTACATCACAATTATCGGCTTGGTGCAATCCTAAAGGAAAAGTAATAGCAAACTTTGTAATAATAAATACTAAAGAAAGTTATCTTTTAATTTTTAAAAAAGATTTAAAAGATTACGTATTTAAAAAACTCAATATGTACATATTGCGTTCAAAAGTTACAATAAACGACATTTCTAATCTATACCTTCTGCTGGGTTTATCAAATTTAAATAAGTTAGAACTTAATAATTCAAGTATCTTACTTGAAGATGGCAGCGTTGAATTTATCAATAAGCAGTATATAACACGGCTACCAGATTTTTCTGGAAGATATTTAATTATTGGAAATATTGAATCATTTGCAAATACAATAGAAGAACTAAAAGAAAAAATAGAATTTGTAAACGATACTGCATGGGAATTATTAGACATTCTCTCAAAAATACCATGGATAACCTTTGAAAATAAAGAAAGATACCTTCCTCAAATGATAAATCTAGATAAATTAAAAGCTGTAAGTTTTAAAAAAGGTTGTTTTACAGGCCAAGAGGTTATCGCCCGGATTCATTATCGCGGTCGGGTAAAACGATGTTTAGAATTAATTAAATCAAAATACGAAATGCATGCTGGGTGTTATTTATATTTAAAAAATACTGGAAAAAAAGTAGGAGAAATTTTAAATTCATCCTATAAAATTGATGATGCTTTTTTCGGTCTAGCAGTAATAGAATCTGATAAATTAGACAATGAACTATTTGTAGATCGTCTTGAGAAGGAAAAAATTAATATTATTCCTTAGTGCTAATATTAAAAATATTTCAAAGCAATAAGGTTATTAGCCAAAGTTTGGTAATGCATAAAATAATGCAAGAGGTATAGTGAATATACTTAATGCATTACCAAATAGAACCATTGCGGCTACCTTTGATGGCTCCTGTTTATAGTAATCGGCAAACATATAATTCATAACTGCTGGTGGTAATGCGCCAAACAAAAATAATGCGCCTTGTTCTAATTGTGTAAGTTCAATATAAGGGATTATTAATAAAACAATTGAAATGCCGCATATAGGGCCTAGTAAAGCTACTAATAATCCTATTTTCCACTCAGAAAGTTTTATATCAATTAGACGAACGCCTAAACTAAATAGCATCAATGGAATACAAATATTCCCTAACATTCGGACAGGTTCTAATATAGTATTTGGAATACTAATTGCCAACTGACTCAGAACTAAAGCTAATATGACTGATAGAATTCTTGGAGATATTAGAATCTTAAAAAAGTTTAGCTGTCTACTGAAAAGATATACGCCTATAGTAATATGAAAAGTTTTACATACAACGAAGCAAATAACTGCAACAGTTAGTGCTGATTCCCCAAAGCTTAATACCACTAAAGGTAAGCCTAAATTACCTGCATTTCCAAACATCAGTGGGGGACATAAAGTCCGCGGATCAATGGAAAATAATTTTGACACGATAAAAGCAATCATCCCGGAAAACATGACAACAATAGTTATAGCTAATGCTAAATTTCCGAATAGACCACTAACGCCTGCTGTTTCATAAATAACAGTAAATATAAGGCAAGGAACAAACACATCAATATTCAAACGATTTGGAAGTGTTATATCTGGATTATATTTATAAGCATAAAAATACCCAGCTGCGACAATCGCAAAAATAGGAAAAGTAATCTCAAAAATTCTTAAGGCAATCATATTTTGATAATATATATTATATATTTAATAAAATGCGTAGGATTATTTGATAATAATTTTATTTTCACTGTATAAACGATATCATGCAACACTAAATGAAACTTCTTTTATAAATATATATGTATAATTCAAGAAAATTTTTTATTGTAATATTTACTATATGCATAGGCTTATTGATATTTGGCCTATATTTAGAACATGTTCATGGTTTAGAAGCTTGCCCGCTTTGTATATTCCAAAGAATAGCCTATACAGTAATTATTTTTATTGCATTAATAGGAGCTATTCATAATCCTAGAAATCTACTACAAATCATATATAAATTATTAATGGTTATTTCGGCTATAACTGGCGCTACAATAGCTGGAAGACAGATATGGTTACAACATTTGCCACCAGAATTAGTGCCTGAATGTGGCCCTGGCCTTGATTATATGTTTAATGTTTTCCCATTTGGAGAAGCACTAAAAATGATCTTTACTGGCTCTGGTGAATGTGCCGAAGTTAAATGGAGATTTATTGGTCTCAGTATTGCTGAGTGGAGCCTTATTATGTTTATAGGTATTTTTATTGCAACTATACTTTCAATTTATACCTCTAGATACAAAAATGCTAATTAACCTAAGAACTCAAAGTAAAGAACCAGATTCAGTTGCTTTGATTTGGCAATCTACAACTGAGATTGCAGTTGCATTAACGATACGTCGAACAGTAGAAGATGGAGTTAGAATATGCGCTGGATGATTCAGACCTACTAGAATTGGCCCGATTGAAACTCCTTCGCCAAGAACCTTAACTAAATCATAGGCAATTTTTGCGGAATCCAGATTTGGCATCATTAATACATTAGCATTATCAACAAGCTTAGAATAAGGTAAAACACGGCGACGTATATCGCCTATTAATGCAGCATCTGCACGTATAGGCCCGTGTATCTCTAATTCTGAACTTTGCTTCATTATAATCTCCATCGCTGAGGCCATTTTTTCACTCGTTTCAGATGCGATATCATCTCCATTCGAAAATGAAAGTAAGGCAACTCTTGGGGTAATTCCAAAACGCTTTACTGTTTCTGTGGCGAGTAAAGTATTCTCTGCTATTTGTTCTGCTGTTGGATTAATTGTAACAGCTGTATCACAAATAAAATAAACACCTTTTTTTACCATCACTACATTGACAGCCGCAGCCTGATTAATTCCATCTTTTATACCAAGATTATCTTTAGCAATATTAAAATGTTTATGATAGCGTCCATTAGTTCCGCAAATTAAAGCTTCTGCTTCTCCTTTATTTATCATATGTGTTGCGACAAAAGTATTAAGCTCTAAAATATTTTCAGCAGTAATATTATTTTTTGCTACATACTCATGTGGATTTACAATAGTGATATCTTTATTGACACGAAGACGAAGTCCCATCTGCTTTATTCTAGATTCGATTACCTCTTCGTTCCCAATCAATATAGGTTTTGCTATACCTTCATC
>JAAZZI010000071.1 GCA_014239225.1 Gammaproteobacteria bacterium | reverse complement strand
GCGGCACTACCTAATTTTAGTCCTCATAGTTTTCGTAACACTTTAGCTATGTTGGGTGAAACGTTGTGTCATTTAGTCGAAGAGTTTAAGGCGTGGAGTCAGAATTTAGGCCATGATGGTGTGCTCCACGCCGTATAGCTACGGTGAGGCACAGGAAAACAGGCAGGCGGATATTTTTAAACAGGTTTAAAGAACCACGTTTAAACACTGCTTCGCCTGATGTTGTAGAGCTGGCTAAAGCATTGGTTAAAGAAATGGATAGTCAATCGTCATGCTAGCAGTCCAGGCCTCAACGTTGCTAAACGCAGCAGTGCTCAAGCACATAATGCAGTAACCAAGTTCCTTGTTACGCCTTCTCCTTTTTTGTACATCAAACCAAGAATGATCCTCAACAATCAGATACGCAATATTTAATAGGTGTCATCGCAAAAATAAACGTGAAACCAAAACAGCAAATAAGCTGCAGATACGTGAGTTAATATATTCAAGTTCTATTGATAGATGGAAACAATATCGTGAATTTCTCAAACCATTGATTTTACTACTTAAAAATACTAAATAGCTAGTATGTAAAACTAAAAATGTTTGTTACTATGTGGTTAACAAAAAAAATAACCACGAGGTAAAAATCTAATGGCTACAAACCCAAAAATTGAGACTGCATTTGGCGGATGTCCGCATGATTGCCCTGACACATGTGCAATGGTTTTTGACATCGAAGATGGTAAAGTCATTGGCGTTCGTGGAAACAAAGATCATCCTATGACCCGCGGAGGACTTTGCGTAAAATTAAAAGATTACGAAAAACGCCATTATCATCCCGATCGTTTATTACATCCGATGCGTCGTACCGGACCTAAAGGTAGTAAACAGTTTGAGCGCATCACCTGGGATGACGCACTGGATGAAATTACGACAAAGTGGAAAGCCATTATTGAAGAATATGGGCCTCAAGCCATCTTGCCTTATAGCTATTTAGGCCATCAAGGACTAGTGCATGGCTTAAATGGTGCTGACGCGTTTTTTAATAAAATGGGTGCGACGGTATGTGAACGTACCTTTTGCGGTGAAGGATCATGTACCGCTTGGTTATCTACAGTAGGTCCGACAGCGGGTCTTGATGTGGAAAGTTATGTCCATTCAAAATACATCGTCCTCTGGGCATGCAACAGCATGAGTACCAATCTCCATCATTGGGCAATTGTTCAGGATGCAAAACAAAAAGGAGCAAAAGTTGTTGTTATTGATGCTTATGCATCAAAAACCGCAAAGCAAGCTGATTGGCATATTTCACCGAAACCAGGAACTGATGGTGCGCTAGCAATGGCCGTTATTAATAGTATTATTGAGCAGGGCTTAGTTGATAAAGATTACGTCGACAACTATGCCGTTGGCTATGAAGAATTAGCTGTACGTGCGAAAGATCGTACCCCCGAATGGGCAGAAGAAATTACCGGTGTTGCTGCAGCCGATATTCGACAATTAGCAAAAGACTTGGCCACTGAACAACCTGCTGCAATCCGAATGGGTGTGGCGCTGGAGCGCAGTTATGGTGGTGGGCAAACAATCCGTGCTGTCACATGTATACCTGCTTTAACCGGCGCTTGGAGACATGTTGGCGGAGGTGCTACCCAATTTCCTGTTTGGGAACACCCTTATAAATTTGATGTCATTTGTCGACCAGATTTAATTCCAGAAGGCACACGCGTCATTAATGCCTTGCAAATAGGTCGTGCGCTCACTGGCGAAATGGATTTGGATATCCCGATCAAATCGATGATGTTCTGGAACGCAAATCCACTCACGCAATCACCGGAAACAGACAAGATTGCTGCTGGATTGATGGATGAAGATTTATTTATGGTTTGCGCCGATCATTTTATTACTGATACGGCAGCTTATGCCGATATCGTATTACCTGCCTCCATGGGTGCTGAATTGGAAGATATGATCTTATCCTGGGGTCATCTCTATCTCACCTACAATGCCAAGAGCGTAGAATCTCCGGGAGAAGCGATACCGAATAGTGAAATCTTCAGACGCCTTGCTGAACGTATGGGTTATGAAGAAGAGCAGTTCAAGTGGTCAGATTCAGAATGTCTGGAAAATTATGTTGATTGGGATGCGCCAGCCTGTGAAGGTATTGATCTTGATTACTTACGAAACAATGGATATGCGCGCTTGAATGTAGGTACCAAGGATGACAGAGTGCCACATAAAGAAGGTAATTTTCCAACACCCTCTGGTAAATGTGAATTCAAACTCGAAGGTGCTACAAACTTTGTAGCTGGTCCATTTCGTCAAATGTATGATGCGTATCAACCAGGGGAACCGTTAGATACTCTTCCTGATTATGTTCCACCCAGGGAAACAGCAGCGACGAATCCAGAACTTGCAAAAAAATACCCGTTGAACATCGTCTCACCAAAAAGCCATGGCTTTTTGAATTCATGTTATGCCAATATGGATCACAAAATTAAAGGTCAAAACGAACAATTTGTGCTAATTAATGCAGATGATGCAAAATCCAGAGATATTAATGACGGCGATAAAGTTCGTGTTTTTAATGATCGTGGGGCATTTGAGGGTGATGCAAAAATAACAGATGATGTTAATGCTGGTCTTATTGTTGCAACACTTGGGTATTGGAGACAACTAAATAAAGGAACGGTAAATTGTATTAGTTCAGCAGAATTTGTAAATATGGGTCACGCTCCTACATTTTCTGATAATCTAGTTCAAGTTGAATCTGTATAAAATATTATTTCCAAATAAAACTAATTTAATTTCGATTTAATATTTTCAACAATCAATTTGCTGAAGGGTTCAGCGCATGTAAATGCTGGTGAAACAGCATTTAGTATGTGGAATGAGTTCTGATCGCCTTCGAATTTAAAATCCATTTCAAGTTTTTTAGTCTTAGTATTGATTAACTGGGCACGTATTCCAGTATTTCCCCAACTTGTAAAATTATTCAAATTGATATTTTTTAAAAGACTACCTGCAATTTTAATTAATTTCCTTTTTGAGTATTTCTTTATTTCTCTTAGAGCAAGCCCTCTAAAGCCAAAATCATTATTTATAAATAATGATGACTCCAAAGAAATAATCTCTAAAAACTCATTTAAATTAAAGTTATTTAAATTACTGTAATTTTCACGCCAAAAAGCAGGAATTGCAGTTGGACCAATCATTGTCTCATTATCAACTGTTACCGTAAAATGAACACCTAGAAAAGGATTTTCTAAATCAGGAACTGGATAAACATTTGTTCTTAATTTTAAGGCATCATTTTTTGCGTGAAGATATAGGCCTTTAAAGGGTAAAATTTTATATTCTCTGGAAAAATTATATTCCCTGGCTATCGCATCGGCATATAAGCCTGATGCATTGATTAAATAGCCCGGTTCGAAACGCCCGCTGTTTGTAATAATTATATTGTCTATTTTCTTTAAAAATTTTTTATTATAAATAATCTCAATATTTGCATTTAAAACATCCTTGGATATTGATGCAAGAATTTCGTGTGGATCAATAGTTGCTGTTGTGGGTGAAAATAGTGCCTTATTAAATGTATTAATATTTGGCTCAATCTCTTTTGCTTGTTTTTCTGTAATTAACTCCAGTTCAACACCATTCTTCTGACCTTGCCGGTATAACTCATCTAACCTATCAATCTCGCCCTCATTTCGTGCAATTACTAATTTTCCGCATTGGTTTATTTTTAATTTTTTTTCGAGACAATATGAATGCCAGTAATTATTCCCATTACGACATAATTTTGCTTTCAATGAATTATCGCTATAATAAAATCCAGCATGCAGAACACCGCTATTTCGACCGCTCGCATGCGCACCAAGATTTTTTTCTTTATCAATTATAGTTATCTTTGAATCAGAAAATTGTTTTTTTAATTCAAGCGCAACCGATAGTCCAATAATACCTGCCCCAACAATTAGAAAATCAGACTTGTCGGTGGGGCTGACTAATGCCATAAGATTTTTTTATTATCCTGGTGAATTTTTTTTAACCCAATCTTCACCTGTATTTGTTTTCTCTTTTTTCCAAAATGGTGCGCTTGATTTAAGTTCTTCCATTATAAAACGACATCCATCAAACGCATTTTTTCGATGTTCAGACCATACTGAAACTAAGACGACATGCTCTCCAATATCAATATGACCTATTCTATGAAGTAATAATATCTCAAGTAAATTCCACTTTTCTTTTGCTTTATTTGCAATTTTATTTAACTGTTTCTCTGTCATTTCAGGATAATATTCTAGAAACATACTGGTTACTTCGCGACCCTCATTAAAATCTCTCATTGAACCAATAAATGAATCTGTCGCTCCATATTTACCTTTAATGTCTAGGTTATTTTAAAAAGACTCAATTTCTTGATATGCATTAAATGATTTTTCTCGAATTTCTACTAACATATTATTAACCTCCAGTAACTGGCGGGAAGAAAGCAATTTCATCGCCATCCCTTATTACATAACTGGATTTCACGTATTCCATATTTACGGTTGCCATAACATTATCAAGTTCAATTTTTTTATTTTTAGTCACGTGCTGCCATACATCATCAATTGATGATTCCTTATCAATATCAATGAACACACTAGATTCACCCATTAATTCACGTAAACTAGCAAAATACTTTACCGATACTTGCATGATTATAGACTTCTATTTATCTAGAACCTCTATTTGAGTAATATGAACGATTATACCAAAGGGATAGGCTTTTATGTCTAAATTAACTCATTTTAATGAGCATGGTGCTGCTCATATGGTAGACATTGCAA
>JAAZZI010000070.1 GCA_014239225.1 Gammaproteobacteria bacterium | reverse complement strand
GTCAGTTGCAAGGGCTGACGGTTGATTCGCCAACGTGGGCCACTCCAACAATTTTATTTCTTGAAGATAGTGAAATTCAAAAAAGCGTAAAAACAGCAGTACGTACAACCGCGGAGGAGTTACCTATTGCGTTGGAAAGTGTTGATGTAGTGTTGCTACCTCATATACTGGAATATTCAAACGATACGCATAAATTATTGAGGGAAATGGAGAGGATTCTCATTTGTGAGGGCTATGCTGTTATTATCGGTATTAATCCTTTTAGTTTATGGGGTTTATATCACTTATTTTTTTGTTGGTGGAATAAAATGCCATGGGGTGGGCACTTAATATCAGTTTCAAGAATGAAAGATTGGTTATCGTTACTTGATTTTGAGATTGAAAAGGTGAAATATTTTTTCTTTTCACCGCCAGTTTCTAATGTAAAATTATTGAAGAAATTTTTACCATTAGAGCGTTTGGGTCAATATTGCTATCCAATATTCGGTGGTTTATATGTAGTTGTTGCTAAAAAACGGGTGACACCACTGAGTCCGATTAAAATGAAATGGCAAAAAAAGCAAAATATTATAGTAACTGAATCTATTGAACCAACATCAAGAGAAGTTATAAAAAATTAATGTCTGAAAAAATCCAAATATTTTCTGATGGCGCATGTCGCGGTAATCCAGGTCCTGGAGGTTGGGGAGCTTTGCTAATATTTCATGATACACAAAAAGAGATGTACGGCGGTGAGCTTGAAACCACTAACAATCGCATGGAATTGATGGCAGCTATAATGGCTATAGAGGCATTAACAAGGCCGTGTGAAATTATAATTACGACTGACTCTAAATATGTTATGAATGGAATTACTGAATGGATGAATGAATGGAAAAAACGTAATTGGAAAACAGCATCAAAAAGACCTGTTAAAAATAAGGATCTTTGGCAGCGTCTTGATAAGGCATGTAGTCTTCATATAATTGAATGGTGTTGGGTCAAGGGGCATAGCGGGCATAACGAAAACGAACATGTTGATTTTTTAGCCAATAAAGCAATTGATGAATTATTAATATGAGACAAATTATTCTCGACACAGAAACCACCGGTCTTGAGCCAAAACAAGGCCATAGAATTATTGAAATTGGTTGTATAGAGTTAATAAACCGACGTAAAACAGAGCGAAATTTTCATCAATACCTTAATCCAGAACGTGATATTGAAGATGGAGCATTCAATGTTCATGGGTTGAGTAACGAGTTTCTTTCAGATAAATCTTGTTTTGCAGATATCGCTCAAGAATTTATCGATTTTATAAGAGATGGAGAATTAATAATTCATAATGCTCCATTTGATGTTGGTTTTATTAATGCTGAATTAAAGTTATTAGGAAAAAAATGGGGAAAAATTGAAGACTATTGCGCAGTTTTTGATAAATTAGTTTTAGCGCGTGAAAAACACCCTGGACAAAAAAATAATCTTGATGCGCTATGTAAACGTTATGAAGTAGATAATTCACAACGTGATTTGCATGGCGCACTACTTGATGCCCAAATCTTATTGGATGTATATTTAAAGATGACAGGAGGGCAGACAGACCTTACATTTCATTCGGTAACGACATCTCATGGTGTAAAAGGTAAATCAGAGCAATATATTAATAATAAACACAAAAAATTGGTTGTTATTGAGCCAACAGAGAATGAATTAGCAGAACATCGTATGTTATTAGAGTCTATTAAAGATAAGAATAAAGGAAAATGTATTTGGATAGAAACCGAATTAGATTAACTCTGATTTATTTAACGCTTCTTTAGTAATTTTCTGTAATTCTCCCTTTTCAAATAAGTCAATTGCAATATCACATCCGCCAATTAGCTCGCCATTAATAAAAACTTGAGGAAAGGTTGGCCAGTCAGAAAATTTTGGCAAACTTTCTCTTATTTCTGGTTGAGCTATTACATCAACGAAGCTAAATTCAATATCACAGGCCCTTAAAGCTTGGCATGTGCGCATTGAAAAACCACACTGCGGAAAATCTGGGGTGCCTTTCATAAAGATAACTACAGGGTTCTCGTTAAGTGTATTCTTAATTTGCTCCATTACTGCATCCATCATGCACCTTCCTGAAAATTTAATGTAATTTGATTGTTAAATATATCAAAAATGAAATAACAAAAATAGAGAAATAGCGTCTTACGAAGAGGTATTCGGATAAATTTATTAAATACATTAAAAATCAAGAAAATAGCATAGATAAAAGATGGTGAAAGCCTTTCTTGAGGCAAGTATAATCTGAACCAGTTTAATTAATCATATTTTAACAATAACTGTTTTTCCATGCAGGAGAATGATTTATGAATCCACTTAGATCAGTACGTGCAACAATAATTTCAGGGTTTGTTTTATCGGTGGCGATTGCATTTTTAGTAAACAACGATGGAGCTATTTTGGAAACCATGAATGAAAGGTGGTCTTTAGTAGTATGGCTACATGTCTTTTTCGGCGTTATATGGATCGGTTTGCTTTATTACTTTAATTTTGTTCAGGTACCAGCCGTTGGTGATGCCTTAGCTGATAAAGGATGACCTGGACCATCAGCGATAAACAAGTATGTTGCGCCACGCGCACTATGGTGGTTTCGTTGGAGCGCATTATTAACATGGATAACCGGTGCGACAGCGCTACATTATTATTTGCCTATAAGTTTACATGATGCGTTTATGCTTAAAGGGGGAGTAATGGGTGCTACTATAGGGATAGGTGCCTGGCTAGGCACAATTATGTTATTCAATGTTTGGGTATTGATTTGGCCCAACCAAAAGAAGATTCTAGGCATTGTTAAAGCTAGCGCAGATGAAATTGCAAAAGCCAAAAATATTGCTTTAATGGCCTCTAGAACGAATACTTTGTTATCCATACCCATGCTTATGTGTATGGTTGGGTATGGGCACGGTTTGCCGTTGTAACTAGGACTACAATACTTATGAATTCTTAGCCCGGCTATAGCCGGGCTTGTTATTTTGAACTGTGAAAATGAAGTAATTAATTATTTTATTAGGAAAATTTATATTTCATGAGTAATTTTTTAATGGATAATTATAATCCACTATCAGTTGAGTTTGATAAAGGTATTGGCTCGTGGCTAATAGATACGCATGGAGAACGTTATCTAGATGCATTGAGTGGAATAGCAGTTTGCGGATTGGGGCATTCGCATCCATCCATAAGTAAGGTAATTGCTGAACAATCTGCTAATTTAATTCATACCTCAAATATTTATCGAATACCATTACAGGAAAAGTTAGCTGAAAAACTTGTTAGTCATTCGGGAATGGATAATGTATTTTTTTGCAACTCTGGGGCTGAAGCAAATGAAGCAGCAATAAAATTGGCACGTCTTCATGCTTATAAACAAAAAATAACTAATCCAGTTATTCTTGTTATGCACAATAGTTTTCATGGAAGAACAATGGCGACAATAAGTGCAACCGGTAGTTCAACAAAAGCATATCAAGGTTTTGAGCCTTTGTTGAGTGGATTTAAGCATATAGCATTTAATGATATTGAAGCGTTAAAGTCTTCTGTTAATACAATAGAAAATATCGTTGCAATCATGCTTGAACCTATTCAAGGTGAGGGAGGCATAGTTATTCCTAATAAGAATTATTTAAAAACGATAAGATCAATTTGCGATAAAAATAATCTTCTAATGATAGTTGACGAGGTTCAAACAGGTATGTGTCGAACAGGCAGGTGGTTTGCATTTCAACATGAGAAGATTCTGCCGGATATAATGACAATTGCTAAAGCTTTGGGAAATGGTGTTCCAATTGGCGCTTGTTTGGCTAGAGGGAAATCTGCAAAATTCTTTCAAGCGGGTAGCCACGGCTCTACTTTTGGAGGAAACCCACTTGCCTCAAGTGTTGCATTGGAAGTAATTAATATACTAGAAACTAAAAAAATTGATAAACATGCTGCAGAGCTCGGCAGTTATTTTCTTGAGAACTTTAGAAAATCATTAGAAGGAGTTCAGGGAATAATCGATATACGTGGAAAAGGTTTGATGATGGCTATTGAGCTTGAAAAAAATTGCCCGGATTTAGTAGAAAAAGCATTAAATAATAAATTATTAATTAATGTGACATCAGGAAATGTAATAAGATTATTACCACCACTTATCATGACCAAACTAGAGGCTGATCAGGTCGTATCAATTTTAACTAACACACTTAAGAAATATTTACTTTAGGCTTTTTTGAAGTAATTAATATTTAGTATTTTTTAAAAGGCATTCACTATGAATATAAAGCATTTTTTAACACTTGATAGTTTAAATCGGAAAGAATTGGAAGCGATAATAAATCGTGCTTTAGAGCTGAAGGCGCAGACAAAACGAAGAGAATTTGAAGCAACACTCAATAATCGAGTTTTAGGAATGATTTTTGAAAAATCATCAACACGTACTCGTGTTTCTTTTGAAACTGGAATGACTCAGCTTGGTGGGCATGCTATCTATCTTGCTCCAACTGGTAGCCAGATTGGTCGCGGCGAACCATTAAAAGATACGGCTAGAGTTTTATCTAAAATGGTTGACTGTATTATGTTGAGAACTTTCGAACATGAGAAGCTTGAGGAATTTTCTAGTTATTCCGATGTGCCAGTAATAAATGGATTATCAGATAGTTTTCACCCTTGCCAACTATTAGCAGATTTATTGACATACATAGAAGCAAGGGGTTCGATCGAAAATAAAAATGTTGTTTGGTTAGGGGATGGAAATAATAGAAAAAAGTTATATTAATAAAAATTCTAATAGCGCTTTTTGTGAATGCAGTCGATTACCAGCTTCTTCCCAAACAATACTTTGAGACCCCTCTAAAACATC
>JAAZZI010000006.1 GCA_014239225.1 Gammaproteobacteria bacterium | reverse complement strand
GTGTTGTTGGATTACTAGGAAAATTTATCAGTAGCATTTTTGGTTTTGGCCAGGAGTCACGTATTGATCTTTGAAGTTCTTCAAAAAAATCAATGTCTGGTCCTATTGGTATATGCCTTACATCGGCTCCTGCAATCACAAAACCAAATGGATGGATGGGGTATGCTGGATTTGGCTTATGCTGATATTGTATTTGATGGATATAAGGCGCCATCTATATTGCAGGTGCCAGGCGCAAAAGACATTGCTGTTGAATTTTTCTCAATGTCTAAAAGTTATAACATGCCCGGATGGCGTGTTGGATTTATGGTTGGTAATCCCAAACTGGTCAACGCACTTTCCCGGATTAAATCTTATTTAGATTATGGCACGTTTACACCTATTCAAATTGCATCGATCACTGCACTCGAGGAAGATCAGAAATGTGTTACCGATATTTGCGATATGTATTGCGGACGGCGTGATGTTTTGTGTGATGGATTGAACTCAATGGGCTGGAAAGTAGATAAACCCAAAGGCACAATGTTTGTATGGGCCCCAATACCAGAACAATTCAAGGCGATGGGCTCACTCGAATTTTCAAAGAAAGTATTAATAGAGGCTAAGGTAGCAGTATCGCCGGGGATAGGGTTTGGTAGTTATGGAGATAATTTTGTTCGATTTGCCTTGATAGAAAATGAGCATCGCACTCGACAAGCATTACGCGCAACTCGAGCAATGCTAAGAGAAGAAAATCCACAGGCTAATATTGCCGGATAAAGATTAATCAAGAGAATTTATATTATGCAACCGGTTAAGATAGGACTTCTAGGTCTCGGAACTGTTGGCGGCGGAACAGTTAGTGTGTTGACGCGTAATGCAGATGAAATTGCAAGACGTGCAGGCCGTGGTATTCAAATAACTTTGGCTGCAGCTAAAGAATATAATGCTGATGCGATAATCGGTTTAGATCAAATCGAAAATATTACCGATGATCCGTTTTTAGTTGTTGATGATCCCGATGTTGAAATTATTATCGAACTAATTGGCGGTTATTCACCGGCAAAAGAATTAGTTTTAAAAGCTATTGAAAATGGTAAACATGTCATTACGGCAAATAAAGCATTGATAGCTATACATGGTAATGAGATTTTTAAAGCAGCCCAGGAGAAGGGTGTGATTGTTGCCTTTGAGGCTGCAGTTGCAGGCGGAATACCCATTATCAAGGCTGTTCGTGAAGGATTAGCTGCAAATCAAATTGAATGGATTGCTGGGATTATCAATGGCACTGGTAATTTTATTCTTACTGAGATGCGAGACAAAGGCCGTGATTTTGAAGATGTGCTTAATGAGGCACAATCACTTGGTTATGCAGAGGCCGACCCGACATTTGATGTTGAAGGTATTGATGCCGCACATAAGCTAACTATACTCGGTTCAATTGCATTTGGAATGCCTTTGCAATTTGATAAGACATATATAGAAGGTATTACAAAAATCGAACAGCAAGATGTTTTATATGCAGAAGAGTTAGGTTATCGCATTAAACATGTTGGTATATCGCGTAAAGTCGATAACGGAATTGAACAACGTGTTCATCCAACATTAATTCCGGAACGACGTCTAATTGCTAATGTTGATGGCGTTATGAATGCGGTATTGGTTAAAAGTGATGCTGTTGGGCCGACTCTTTATTATGGCGCTGGTGCCGGTGCTGAACCAACAGCCTCAGCTGTGGTTGCTGATATTGTTGATGTTGTTCGTGCGTTGACAACAGATCCTGAAAATCGAGTTCCTCATCTTGCATTTCAACATGATGCATTATCGGATATTAATATATTACCAATTGAAGAAATTGAAACAGCTTATTATTTACGCATGCATGCGATCGATAGACCAGGTGTTGTGGCAGATATAACAAAAATATTGGGCGATTCTAAAATTAGTATTGAAGCAATTTTACAAAAAGAACCGGAAGGAAATGAGAGCTGCATCCCTGTGATATTTTTAACTCAATGTATAAAAGAAAGAGAAATGAATGGAGCCATTACAAAAATTGAAAAATTAGATGCAATTGATGGAAAAGTAACGCGTATTCGCATGGAAACATTTGGTTAGGTAAATTAAATGACTTCAACAAAACATTATACTGGTTTAATTGAACATTATCGTAACCGACTTCCAGTAAATGATAATACTAAAATTTTTAGTCTTGGTGAGGGGAATACACCTTTAATTAAATTACATAACATTCCATCAACATTAGATAAATATGTAGATATTTATGTTAAGTATGAAGGTTTAAATCCTACTGGTTCATTTAAGGACCGCGGAATGACAATGGCGGTTACCAAAGCGGTCGAGGAGGGTGCAAAAGCAATTATATGTGCTTCGACGGGCAACACTTCAGCTTCCGCAGCTGCTTATGCGGCACGAGCTGGTATTACTGCATTTGTCTTAATCCCAGATGGCAAGATTGCGCAAGGTAAGTTAGCACAAGCAATGATGGAAGGTGCAGTTATACTTCAGATAAAAGGTAACTTTGATGATGGTATGCGACTTGTGAAAGAAGTTGCGGTTGAAGCACCCGTGACAATTGTTAACTCAATTAATCCATTTCGTCTGCAAGGACAGAAAACAGCCGCCTATGAAATCATAGAAGAATTAGGTAAGGCGCCTGATTTTCATTGTCTTCCGGTAGGCAATGCCGGCAATATTACGGCACATTGGATTGGTTATAGTGAGTGTGCCTCAATCGATAGTAAAAATATAACCAAGGCTTGCACCTATTGCGATGGAAATTGCAAATTTACAAGTGATTCAATAATTAGTAAACGTCCAAAAATGGTTGGATATCAAGCAAATGGCTCGGCTCCTTTTATTCGCGGCAAAATGGTTGATAGACCAGAAACTATTGCTACGGCAATTAGAATTGGCCATCCTCAATCCTGGGATTATGCTTGGATAGTTAATAAAGAATCAGACGGGTGGTTTGATGAGTGTAGTGACGAAGAAATCTTAACAACACAAAAAATGCTGGCAGAAAAGGAAGGTATCTTTTGTGAACCTGCTTCAGCAGCCTCATTGGCTGGTGCTTTACGTGATGTAAAATCAGGTAAGATCCCTGAAAATAGTTGTGTTGTTTGTACATTAACAGGGCATGGGCTGAAGGATCCTGATACGGCAATTAAGCAAAGTACGGCGCCTGTTATTAAGGTTGAAGCTTCACTAGATCAAGTTAAATCAACTATATTAGATAATCTGTAAGAATAAATTGATGTGATGATAGCTCATCACATAGTACAGTTTAACACTTGTGATATTTCTACTTAATAGGATGTTCACCGATGCGAAGGTTGACTGTTTTCATTCCTGGCTTGTTTGGGTCTGGTATCTCCTACCCCGATGATTTTCCTAACGTGCCCGCTTTGAATTGGTTTTTAAGTAAAGGCACCTATCAATCAGTAAAAAGAAATTCATTCAGTTATTCACTGTGTCAATTATTTGGTTTATTACAAGAGGATCAATATGATTTGCCTATAGCTTCAATATCACGCTTAATTGATAGCAATCAATATCCTGATGGTATTTGGCTTAGAGCAGATCCTGTGCATATCAATGCAGATGGGAACCGTCTAACATTGACTGACAGTGCTGAATTTACATTAACACAGCATGATGCATTGGAGTTTGCCGCAGAAATTAATAATTTATTAAAACCGTATAATCTAGAATTAGAAGTGCCTTGCCCCACTCGTTGGTATTTGAGATTTAATGAAGATTTCAAATTGAAAACTACTCCGATCGATTCAGTTGTTGGCCAAGATATTTTTCCTTATATGCCAAGAGCAGACGATAGAATAAATTTAGTTCAATTAATCAATGATATTCAGATGACATTGTATAATTTACCAATCAATGTAAAACGCGAACAAGAAAAAAAGATACCAATAAACAGCGTTTGGTTTTGGGGGTATGGAGAACTTCCGAATATTTTAGAACGAAATTGGTCTTTTGTTTTTAGTGATGAAAGTTTAGCAGAAGGTTTGTCAATGCTATCGGCAACACCGTTTAGTAAATTACCAAAAGAATTTAATGATATTAGTAATAAAAAATCAGATTATATTAATCTTATTGTGATTAATGAATTTAATAAGTTTAGACATTACTATGAGTTCGATGAGTGGGTAGAAATGCTGATGTGTTATGAAATGAATTGGTTTTCTCCTTTGCATGAAGCACTCAAAACAAAAGATATAGATGAGCTAAAGATAGAAACAGATATAAACTCTATAACTATTAATCAAAGTAGCAAATATAAGTTCTGGAAAAGAAAAAAAATATTTATTTCTTAAAAAGAGTTTTTGTGTTAAATAAAAAAATAATTAATCGAGACGTGCCCGACGGAATAAATCTACCAGATTCTATTCATCCAGTATTAAAACGTATCTATGCATCTAGAAATATTAAATCTAGCAAGGATTTAGATTATTCACTTAGCTCATTAATTCCATATGAAGAACTTAGTGGAGTTGATGATGCAGTAATTCTATTGCAAGAAATGATAACTCAAAAAAAGCGAATATTGATTGTCGCTGATTTTGATGCGGATGGCGCAACAAGTTGTGCATTGGCAATACGTGGTTTAACAGCAATGGGAGCTGAAGATGTGATTTATGTTGTCCCTAATCGATTCGAACATGGTTACGGTTTATCTCCCAAGATAGTTGATGTTGCTTTAGATCATGATCCAGATTTGATAGTTACTGTTGACAATGGTATTTCCAGTATTAGTGGTGTTGAACATGCCAAAAAAAATGGCATTAAGGTGTTAATTACGGATCATCACCTACCTGGAGACAAACTACCGAGTGCTGATGTGATTGTAAATCCACAGCTTAAAGAAAATAAATTTCCTAGTAAAAATTTAGCAGGCGTAGGCGTTATTTTTTATATTTTATTGGCATTACGAGCAAAATTAAAAGCAGAGAACTGGTTCAATGAAAAAAATATCAAATACCCTAATCTCGCTAATTTACTGGATTTAGTCGCGCTAGGAACAATTTCCGATCTTGTTCCATTGGATAAAAATAATCGGACGATGGTTGCTCATGGATTAAAACTGATGAGGAAAAATAAATCAAAAGTAGGTATTTTGGCAATACTAAATCAATCAGGGAGACAATTGAGTACGCTAACATCAGGAGATCTTAGTTTTGCGATTGCACCAAGATTAAATGCGGCTGGTCGTCTGACTGATATGTCATTAGGTATTGAATGTTTACTTACTGATGACAAAGAAAATGCAACAGAGATGGCTAAAAAACTTAATCAACTCAATATTGAGCGCCGTCAAATTCAAGATAATATGGAAGAACAGGCCTTTACAGAGTTTGAAAAATATCTTCAAGATGCTTCAAAAAAAATTCCTCATGGTATTTGTATATATAATCAGAATTGGCATCAAGGCGTGGTTGGTATACTCGCGGCAAAAATTAAAGAAAAATTTAACCGACCAGTAGTAGTTTTTGCACAAGAATGCCAAGGCATTCTTAAAGGTTCTGCGCGGTCGATAACTGAATTACATATTAAAGATGTGTTTGATGAGATAGCAAGACTTTATCCCGAATTGATACTTACCTTCGGTGGGCATGCGATGGCAGCGGGTTTGACGATTGAAGAATCACAATTTGACAGGTTTTCAGATGTATTTAATAAAGTTGTTAATCAATATATTTCCTCTGATAGTTTAGAGGACCAGTGCTTAACTGATGGGGAATTATCTGGCGATGATTTTTCATTGCCATTAGCATTGGCTATTCAAAATGCCGGTCCTTGGGGACAGTCTTTTCCAGAGCCTATATTTGTGGGCCAATTTAAAATATTAGATAAACGTGTTGTCGGAGAAAGCCATCTTAAGCTAAAACTCCAGTCAAGAAATAATAATACACTTGATGCAATTGCTTTTAATATGACTGATGATGATTGGCCATCTAAATTAGAACAAATTACTTCTACTTACCGTTTAGGTATCAATAATTATCGAGGTCATAGCCAGATTCAATTATTTATTGAACATATCGAACCGTTTTAATTTTTTTATTACTATCTAGTTACTTTGCATTATAATGATGTTAATTGTTCAACCATTAGGTTTCAAATTAAATGCTCGAAATTAATTCACTACTTAGTAGAATTTCCGATATGAAAACGCGTGTTCATTCCCTCAGGGGGTATCTTTGAATATGAGGAAAGATCGGAACGTCTGATAGAGGTGTTACGGGAGCTTGAGCAGCCCGACGTATGGAATAATCCTAAACTTGCTCAAGAACTTGGCAAAGAACGCGTTAGTCTTGAAAATATAGTCAACACAATACAATCCTTAGAAGAGTCGCTTTCAGAATCAACAGAGCTACTGAAGCTCGCAGAAGAAGAGAACGATGAAGAGGCTGTCGCTGTAGTGCTGGACGATCTCGAAGTTAATGAGAAGCAGTTAGGTAAGCTTGAATTTCGTCGGATGTTTTCTGGGGAAATGGACGTTAATAATGCGTTTGTTGATATCCAATCTGGATCGGGTGGGACTGAAGCACAGGATTGGGCAGACATGCTATTGCGTATGTATTTGCGTTGGGGCGAGAAACATAATTTTAAAACAGAATTACTAGAAGTATCACCCGGGGAGGTTGCCGGAATAAAAAGCGCTACTATCCAGTATACTGGAGAATATGCTTTTGGGTGGTTACGTACCGAAACGGGCGTTCATCGCCTGGTTAGAAAATCTCCATTTGATTCAGGAAATCGCCGCCATACCTCATTTGCCTCTGTTTTCGTGTCTCCAGAAATTGATGACAGTATTGAAATTGATATTAATCCAGCAGATATTCGCATCGATACTTATCGAGCGAGTGGCGCAGGCGGACAACATGTTAATAAAACTGATTCCGCAGTCAGATTAACGCATATCCCAAGCGGTATCGTCGCTCAGTGTCAAAGTGATCGTTCTCAGCATAAAAATAAAGACCATGCGATGAAACAGTTAAGGGCAAAATTATATGAATTTGAAATGCAAAAACTAAATTCAGAAAAGAAGGCCTTAGAGGATTCAAAAGCTGATATAGGATGGGGTAGTCAAATACGATCATATGTACTTGACCAATCACGTATTAAAGATTTAAGAACATCGGTCGAAACCGGAAATACACAAGCAGTATTAGATGGTGATCTGGATACTTTTATTGAAGCGAGTCTAAAAAGTGGACTATAGCAGTTATATCGTAGAATATAGTCCTTTTAATAGCATATAAATTTTCTTTAAAATACATAATCATACACAACATATGAGTACTGAAAACGAAAACGATTTAATTGCACAACGTCGCCAGGATTTAAAAGAATTGAGAAAAACTGGTAATGCTTATACTAATCAATTTAAGCGTGACTCATTGGCATTAGATTTGTACGCGCAATATAAAAATAAATCTAAAGAAGAACTTGAAGGTGAATCCATAAAGGTTGCTGTTGCTGGTCGCATGATGAGCCGAAGGGTTATGGGCAAAGCATCTTTTGCTCATATTCAAGACATGTCGGGTAAAATTCAGTTATATGTTAGGCGTGATGACTTAGCCGATGGTATATATAACGATGGATTTAAGAAATGGGATATTGGCGATATTGTCGGTGCGACCGGCACCATTATGAAAACAAATAAGGGTGAGCTAAGTATTCATGTCGATTCAATTGAGTTATTAACAAAATCACTACAACCACTACCAGAAAAATTTCACGGGCTAACTGACCAAGAAATTCGTTATCGGCAGCGTTATGTTGATTTAATTATGAATGAGGAGACGCGTAATACATTTAAAATTCGATCTAGAGTTATAGAATTTTTACGCTCATATCTAAAGAATGAAAATTACATAGAAGTAGAAACACCAATGATGCATGTTATTCCTGGCGGCGCTACAGCAAGACCATTTACTACTCATCATAATAGCTTAGATATGGAACTTTTTCTTCGTATTGCACCTGAATTATATTTGAAACGTTTGGTAGTTGGTGGATTTGAAAAGGTGTTTGAAATAAATCGCAGTTTTCGTAATGAAGGTTTATCACCTCGACATAATCCAGAATTTACAATGTTAGAATTCTATCAGGCCTATTCTGATTATGAAGATCTTATGAATCTAACTGAAAATATGATACGCGAGCTAACCTCAAATATTTTTGGTAGTCACGAAGTTACTTATCAAGATCAGGTATATGATTTAGGAAAATCTTTTGAACGGATGACTGTACTTGAATCTATTTTGAAACATAATGAAAGTATTGTTGATAGCGATCTTCAGTCATTAGAAAAAATTCGTAATATTGCAAAAAAACTAGATATACCAATCGAGGATAATTATGGCTTGGGTAAAATCCAAATAGAAATCTTTGAAAAAACGGTCGAATCAAAATTATCATTACCAACATTTATCACACAGTTTCCAACTGAGGTTTCACCATTAGCTAGAAAGAGCGATGATGATCCTTTTGTAACCGATAGGTTTGAGTTTTTTATTGCTGGGCGAGAGATTGCCAACGGTTTCTCGGAATTGAATGATCCTGAAGATCAAGCAGAGCGTTTTAGTAAACAAGTTGATGAAAAAAAGGCCGGAGATGCTGAAGCTATGCATTTTGATGAAGATTATATCAAGGCACTAGAATATGGTATGCCGCCAACAGCTGGTGAGGGCATTGGTATCGATAGACTAGTGATGTTTTTAACTGATTCAGCTTCAATTAGAGACGTTATTTTGTTTCCCCATATGAGGAAAAAGTAGTTTACCATCAATAATAATAACTTTAAGCAAAGTGATTTTTGAACGAAGTGGTATACAGAATGTCAGATCAATATAATCTTAATTTCTAAATCGTGGAGATTTTAAAATGGCAGAAAAAAATAAAATTAGTCCAATAATAGCCGCAATAGGCGCAGGTTTTACCATAAGCCTAACGTTAAGCCCGATTGTAAATGCTGCTGATAATCCCTTTGAAGCAAAAACACTTCGCGCTGGATATATGGTGGCTGACGGTCATGAAGGCAAATGCGGAGAAGGCAAATGCGGAGAAGGCAAATGCGGAGACAAAAAAACTTAAATGTGAGTATTAAAAACTCACAAAATTAAAATGCCGACATCCTATCCTGTTCATGGCACAGGTCTTGGTCTACGCAGGACTTTCTTAAATACTATTACAGATAGTTTTCCTAGCGAAGTTGATTTTCTGGAGGTTGCTCCCGAAAACTGGATTGATATTGGTGGGCGTGCCGGAAATCACTTTCGTTCGTTAACTGAACGTATTCCATTTGTTTGTCATGGTCTTTCTTTAAATCTTGGTGGTGCAGCTCCATTAGATAAAGAATTTTTAAAACGCGTTAAACAATTTATTAATACTCATCACATATCTACCTATAGCGAACATCTAAGTTATTGTGCCGACGAAGGGCATTTATATGATCTAATGCCTATTCCGTTTACTGAAGAAGCTATTAAATATGTTTCATCTCGCATTAAACAAGCACAAGAAATTATCGGAAAGCGTATCGTGATAGAAAATGTCTCTTATTATGCTGCACCTGGCCAGGAGTTAAATGAAATAGAGTTTATTCTCTCGGTTCTTAAAGAGGCAGATTGCGATTTATTAATTGATATTAATAATATTTATGTAAATATTTAATAATTAATTATGATGCAGAAGATTTTATGAGGGCACTTCCAAAAGAACGTATTGCCTATGCACATATTGCAGGTCACTATAATGAAGATAAAGATCTTTTAGTCGACACGCATGGCGCCGATGTTATAGATCCAGTATGGAAGTTATTAGAAAAAACTTATGAATATTTTGATATCTTTCCAACATTACTTGAAAGGGATTTTAATATTCCAAAATTCGATAAATTACTGGAAGAGGTGGGTAAGATAAAGTCAATACAATTAGCACATAGTAATAAAGGTGTTGAGAATGTCTAAAAATAAAATTGACGAAACATTTATCAAGGAACAGCATACTTTTACACAGCATATACGGGATCCTGAGAATGCACCAGCACCTGAAGGCATTGAGTCAAGACGTATATCTATATATACAGATCTTATTTTTCGTAATATTGAAAATTTTATTGCAAATAGCTTTCCTATTTTAAGACAAGTAATCCATGATGATGAGTGGCATATAATATTACGCGGTTTTCTTAAAAAACATATTTCAAAGACACCTTATTTTTCAAAGTTACCTTTAGAATTCTTAAATTATTTAGAACAAGAACAAGATGAAATAGAATTACCCGCATTTTGTATTGAACTAGCTCACTACGAGTGGATAGAAATATCTCTTTCATTTGATCCAAGAGAAATCTCTTTTAAAAATGTTGATCAGAATGGAGATTTGCTTAAAGGCATTCCAGTGCTCAACCTGTTAGCACAACCGCTTATATATCAGTGGCCTGTGCATAAGATTAGTTCGAATTTTGTTCCTAAAGAAAAGCCTGACGAACCAACATATTTAATTGTTTACCGCGATCATCTTTATGATGTCGGTTTTATTGAACTCAATCAGATTGCTGCAAAATTAATTGAAGAATTACAAAAAAATACTGATAAAACTGGCGAAGAAATTCTTTTAGATATAGCAAAGCAGCTACAACATCCAGACCCGAAAGTAGTTATCAAGGGTGGTTTTGAAGTTATTCAGGATTTTAAAAAGAAAGATATTTTATTGGGAGTTAGAAATAATATTTAATTATTTCCTTTTTGATTGTAACTTCAGGCGAAGTGCGTTCAATTTAATAAACCCATCAGCATCTTTCTGATCATATACACCAGAATCATCTTCAAAAGTTGCGATAGTCTCATCAAAGAGACTATCAGAATCAGATTTTCTTCCTGTCACATAAACACTACCTTTAAAAAGTTTCAGTCGTACAATCCCATTAACATTCGTTTGTGTTTTATTAATTAAAGTCTGTAGAGTTTCTCTTTCAGGGCTCCACCAATAACCATTATAAATAAGTTTTGCATAACGAGGCATTAAGTCATCTTTTAAATGCATAACTTCACGGTCAAGCGTTAATGATTCCATTGCTCGATGAGCAACAAGAAGTATTGTTCCGCCAGGGGTTTCATAACAACCACGTGATTTAATACCAACGTAACGATTTTCAACAATATCATCTCGCCCAATACCATGCTTACTTCCAAGCTCATTGAGACTTAAAAGTAATTTCGCTGGCGATAATTTTTTACCATTTAATGCGATAGGATCGCCTTTTTCGAATTCAAGCTCAATTGATTCTCCCGAATCAGGGGCATCTTCAGGCGCAATAGTCCAACGCCACATAGATTCTTCAGGTGCACACCAAGGATCCTCAAGTTGCCCACCTTCATAAGAGATGTGTAATAGATTTGCATCCATTGAATATGGCGAACCAGTTTTCTTTTTTCCTTCTATTGGTATTTTTTTATCTTCAGCATAGGCTAATAATTTTTCGCGTGAGTTAAGGTTCCATTCCCGCCAAGGGGCAATAACTTTAATATCGGGATTTAATGCATATGCACCTAATTCGAATCTTACTTGGTCATTGCCTTTACCAGTTGCCCCATGGGAAATCGCATCAGCACCAGTTTGCTTTGCAATTTCAACTAGACGCTTTGCAATTAAGGGTCTGGCAATAGATGTGCCTAATAAATAGCTACCTTCATAGACGGTATTAGCACGAAACATAGGAAAGACAAAATCTTGTACATATTCCTCAGTAAGATCTTCAATAAAGATTTCTTTTACACCCATTTGTTTGGCTTTTGCACGCGCCGCTTCAACCTCTTCACCTTGTCCGATGTCAGCGGTAAAAGTTACAATTTCACAATTATAGGTATCTTTCAACCAGGCGAGAATGACCGAGGTATCCAAGCCACCCGAATAGGCTAGTACAACTTTGTTAATATTTTTCGTGTTCATCTTTTTGTCTGTATTAGGAAAGGCGCTTATTCTAGCTGTTGCCTCGGAACTATCAACATATATAAAACGATTACTAAACCTTTGTCTATTTAACTGGAATTAAGTTCTTTGTTTTTACGCTAAAAACTAACGTTTTGGTATGTAGAGATCGGTTATTGTACCGTTAAATGCTTCAGCAGCCATTGCAACTGTTTCAGATAAAGTGGGGTGAGGGTGTATTGTGAGGCCAATGTCTTCTGCATCACTTCCCATTTCTATTGCCAACGCACATTCGGCGATTAAATCACCCGCATTGGGCCCAACAATGGCAGCACCAACGATACGATTTGTTACTTTATCAAATAAAATTTTTGTCACACCCTCATCTCTCCCAAGGGCTAATGAACGCCCACTTGCAGCCCAGGGAAAAACTCCTTTCCCGTAATCAACCCCTTTCTCCTTAGCTTCTGTTTCAGATAATCCAACCCAGGCGATTTCAGGGTCAGTATAGGCAACAGAAGGAATAACGCGATCATCAAAACCTACCTTATGCCCGGCAATTACCTCTGCTGCAACCTTACCTTCATGGGTTGCTTTATGCGCAAGCATGGGTTGCCCAGCTATGTCGCCTATTGCAAAGATATTGGCAACATTAGTTCGTTGTTGATTATCTACTGAGATAAAACCGCGATTATCTACATTCACTCCTGCTTTATCTGCGCCAATTTTATTTCCATTTGATGTTCTGCCGACAGCAACAAGAATCGCATCGAATAGATCTTTTTCTGGCGCATCCTCACCTTCAAAACTTACTTCTAATCCACTCTTTTTAGCCACAACTGATGTCACTCCTGTTTTTAAGTAGATCTTTTCGTAAATTTTTTTAATTCTTTTTTCTAACGGACGAACAATATCTTTATCGCATTCAGAAATTAGAGAGTCCAGCATTTCAACGATAGTGATTTTACATCCCATTGATGCATAAACAGTTGCCATTTCTAGACCAATAATTCCACCACCAATAACAAGCATACGATTTGGTATATTTTCCAGTAATAATGCATCGGTCGAGTCCATGATGCGTGGGTCGTCAGGAAGGAAAGGTAATTTTGATGCCTGAGAGCCTGCTGCAATAATGGCAGAGTCAAATCTTATGGTTTTAGTCTCTCCGTTATTATTTACTTCAATAGAATTTGGAGAACTAAAGGTCCCCAGACCTTCTACTATCTCTATCTTCCTTTTTTTTGCCATAGCTTTTAATCCGGATGTGAGTTTATTGATTATTGACTTAGTCCAATTACGAACAGATTTTGCATCCGGATTACCCGAACCCAGTTCAATGTCATGTTCTTTTAACTCTTCGATTTCCGATTTTACTTTGCTTATATGAAGTAGTGCTTTTGAAGGTATGCAGCCAACATTTAGGCATACCCCGCCTAATGAAGGATAGCGCTCGATTAATATTGTTTTTAAACCAAGATCGGCTGCGCGAAATGCAGCTGTATATCCACCTGGCCCCGCCCCTAAGACAACGACTTGTGCATCAACATTTGTTTTAATAGCCTCACTTATTTTTTCTTTTTCCGGAGTTAATTCTTTTTTTGTTTCTTCAGTATCTATTTTAAGTATCAAATCACCTTGAGCAACATTTTGTCCTATTTGAATATTAATTTCTTTTATAGTACCTGCATCTGATGATGGAATTTCCATGGCGGCTTTATCACTTTCTAATGTAATTAACGATTGATCGAGCTCAATCTTTTCGCCTATTGAAACGTGTATCTCAATGATTTCGACTTTATCGAAATCACCAATATCAGGAATGTAAATGTTTTTAATCAATTAGAAACACCTATAATAAATTTTTACAGTAATATATGGCGTATATCAGTCAATATAGTACTTAGAAATTGTGTAAATTGCGCACCTGCGACACCATCAATGACACGATGATCATAAGAGAGTGCGAACGGCAGAATGAGTCGTGGTTCAAATATTCCGTTCTCGTATACAGGTTTCATTGCTGCACGGGATACGCCTAAAATTGCAACTTCAGGTGCGTTAATAATAGGAGCAAAATGTAATCCACCAATACCCCCCAAACTTGATATTGTAAAACAGCCACCTTGTAAGTCTTTTGGTGATATCTTTCCTTCTCTTGCTTTATTACTTAATTCAGTTATTTCAGTCGCAATTTCGAATAATCCTTTTTTATCAACATCTTTAAGAACAGGTACTAATAACCCGTTTTTAGTATTTACGGCTACACCTATGTGAAAATATTTTTTAATAATTAAGTTTTCACCACTAGGTTCAATTGAAGAATTGAATTCTGGAAACTTTTGTAGGGCAACGACCGCTGCTTTAATTAGAAACGTGACCAGTGTTAATTTAACACCTTCTTTTTCAGCAGATTTAAGTTTAGATTTTCTAAATTCTTCGAGTTCGGTGATATCTGCTTCATCAAATTGAGTAACATGAGGTATTGTTATCCAGCTTCGATGTAAAGTTTGACCCGTAAGTCGTCGTATACGGGTTAGTGGTTTCTGTTCAACTTCACCAAATTTAGAAAAATCAACTGGCGGTATTTCTGGCGTTGTAAAAGCGCCTTTATTTGAAAGCTTCTCACCCGACATAATACTTTTGGTAAACGCTTTAACATCTTCTTTTAATATTCTATTTTTTGGCCCCGTGCCATAGACTAAACCAAGATCAACACCCAATTCTCTTGCAAATCGTCTTACCGAGGGACTTGCGTGAGCTTTTGCTGAATTACTTTGCCCGACTAACTGACTTGTCTCTGGTGTTTTGGGTGGGGGCGGAGGTGTAATTCTATTTTCTGACTTTTCAATTTTCGGCGTTTCTTTTTCTTCTGCCTCTTCAGTTTCCTTAGATACCTGATTATCTTTTTTTACTTCTTCTTTACTAATTAGCAGACTAATTATTGGTGTACCCTCAGAAACTTTATCACCGATATTAACTTTTATTTCTTTTATCTCACCTGTGTTTGGCGAAGGAATATCCATCGAAGCTTTATCGCTTTCAACCGTAATGAGTGTATCTTCAGTTTCGACGCTGTCCCCAACACTAACAGCTATCTCGATTACTTCCACTGAATCAAAATCCCCAATATCAGGTATTTTTATTTCTTCAATATTTGACAAAGATAACTTCCTTCTATTATTTTTTATTAAATACTTGTTGGTTCCGGTTTATTTTGATCAATATTATATTTCTTAATCGCCTCATTAATTTTATCAGTTGATAGCTTCCCCTCTTCTGCTAATGCTTTCAATGAAGCAACTACTATATAATATCTATTTACTTCGAAAAATTTTCTCAATTGACTTCTTGTATCACTTCTACCAAATCCATCAGTCCCTAATACAATATATTTATTAGGTATAAATTCGCGTATTTGATCGGCAAAAATTTTCATATAATCAGTTGCGGCAACCACAGGAATGTCGTCATTTTTAAATGCAGATTCAACATAAGAAAGTTTTTGTTTCTTGTCCGGATTTAATAGATTCAATCTTTTTGCAGATAATCCCTCTCGACGTAATTCATTAAAACTCGTTACGCTCCAAATATTGGCTGAAATACCAAAGTCCTCTTCTAGCAAATCAGCCGCGGCAATAACTTCACGTAAAATCGTACCGGAACCTAGTAATTGTATCTGTGCTTTTGCTTTATTTGGTTTTTTAAGAAGATACATTCCTTTAATAATGCCTTCTTCAACATTTTCAGGCATTGCCGGATGCTGGTAGTTCTCATTCATCACGGTAATGTAGTAGAACAAATCTTCATTCTGGTTATACATACGATGCATCCCGTTTTGTATAATTACCGCAAGTTCGTATGCAAATGTTGGATCATAGGAAATACAATTGGGTATTGTTGATGAAAGCAAATGACTATGACCATCTTGATGCTGCAACCCTTCACCTGCAAGTGTTGTTCTTCCTGCTGTGCCGCCAATCAAGAAGCCACGAGCGCGCATATCGCCTGATGCCCAAGCCAGGTCACCAATTCGCTGAAAACCAAACATTGAATAAAATAAATAAATTGGAATCATTGAGATATCATGATTTGTATAAGAAGTTCCCGCAGCAATCCAAGATGACATTGCTCCTGCTTCTGTTATTCCTTCTTCTAATACTTGTCCTTTTATATCTTCTCTATAAGAACTTAGCTGTTCCGAATCTACGGGTTCATATTTCTGTCCTTCATGAGCATAAATACCAATTTTTTGAAAAAAACCTTCCATTCCAAATGTTCTTGCCTCATCTGGAATAATTGGGACCAATCTTGGTGCAACATTTTTATCTCTTAATAAGCTTGTAAGCATTCTTACTAATACCATTGTAGTTGACATTTCTTTCTTTCCTGTCGATTCTTTCATTGCTTTAAATATATCTTCAGAAGGAGTTTTAATTGGTTTTGCAAAAGAAGATCTTTCAGGTAAATTTCCACCTAATTTTAATCTACATGCTTTTAAATATTTTATTTCAGGTGAACTATCTGATGGTTTATAATATTCAACATTTTTAACTTGTTGATCAGTTAATGGAACATCAAATCTATCTCGATAATACATTAAATCTTTTTCATCTAACTTTTTTTGTTGGTGAGTA
>JAAZZI010000069.1 GCA_014239225.1 Gammaproteobacteria bacterium | reverse complement strand
AGGCTCTACTTCTGCTCTCTTCTCGCTGTAAATATTTCTTCCTATTATTTTAAAAATGGGAATTAATAAAATGAAAGCTTTTACAACCTTTTTAAGCTCAAGGTTTTCTTGCTCTAATGATTCAATGAGTTTGGTCTGGGGGAGAATTAATTCATTAAGGAGTAATAATTTCTCCTGATTAGTTGCCTTACTTACCCCTAATCCTAATGCCTTATTATATGCGCGGCTTGCTGCTTTAGCATAAATATCTCCAAGATTATTGTACGTTGTCGCATAGTTTGAATTAGTATCAAGAGCTTTTTTAAGCATCTCTTCTGCTTCTATATATTTTCCTTGAACAGCATAGATAACAGCAAGATTATTTAAAGGCTCAGGTAATGCTGGATTTTCTTCAGCTATTTTGTGAAATATTTTTTCGGCATCAGTATACCTATTAAGGTGTGCTAAAATTAAACCTTTCAAAAATTGAAATCTAATGTCAGTTTTATTTCTAGAAAGATGATCTTCGGCTAAATTAAGCGCTTCCTTGTATTTATCTTTTTCAATCAGAATTTGGATATCTTCATATGATATCTGCGCGAAAGAAACACTAATACAAAAAAATGTAGTAATAATAACTGATAATAAATATTTGATCGGTTGCATATAAGGTACCGCTTAAAAATTTTATAAATTAATATTTTTTACTTTTTTAATAAAATTGGAGCCCCGAGAGGGAATCGAACCCCCAATAGATGATTACAAATCATCGGTTATACCATTTAACTATCGGGGCAAAATACCATCCCTTAATCTATATTTTATGTAAAAAGGTTTTAAAGATTATACGAAAAATTAAATACAAATACCCAGTCTATATTGAGGTATTGTGAGCAATTAAAAGACCACGTAAAACAAGATTTGGTTCATATTCAAATCCATGCTCTAGTAATGGCTTGACCAATGGGGCATTTCCGCCAGATATAATACATTTTGGTATATCACCCAATTCAGTTGAAAGCTTATTAACGACTCGATCAATAATAGACACCGAGGCAAAAAAAGCTCCGTTATTAACTGCTGTTTTTGTATCGCTTGCATAGTCAATTGACGGATTATTACCAATATTAATATTTATTTTTTCTGTATTTGCTATTAATATTTTCTGCATTAAATCAATACCGGGTATGATATATCCTCCTAAATGATTTCCCTTGGAATCAACCGAGTCAATCGTCAATGCTGTACCACAACTTACTACGCATAATGATGATTGATGCTTCTCCCAACCCGCTACCATTGATAACCAACGATCTACTCCCATTTGTTGAGTTTTAGAATAATTAGTTTTTAATCCTTTAAATTTTTTTTCTACGCAAGATTGCCATAACTCTAATGGACCATGTTTTTTTACCCAAGAGCCCAACGAATTAAAAATTTCTAATCCAGCAACATTTGATACTAAAATTTTCGATATATTCTTTGTTAAAGATATATTTTTCTCAAGACTATTTTCGAAATTATTTTTGTCGTAGATAAATGACCCTTGAGAAAAAAATTGTGATTTTTTTTCACTAGCCCAATTTACTGACGAATTTCCAATGTCTAGTAAGAGCTTCATTATTGTATCTTTAGACTAACTTCACCTGAACCATAAGTTGATAATTTGCCATTCACCGACATTAATAGTGAGCCCCGCTCATCAATGCCTTTTAATATACCAACGATTTCTTCATTAGGTAAAATTAACTTAGCTTTTCTCCCAGTATAACAATCAAATTGTCTCCACTCATCAATGGGATTTAAATTCTCTCCTATTTCCAAATCTTGAAGTATTTGAAAAATATTCGATAATAAAGTAGCGGCTATGATGTTTCTTGATAATCGTTCTTTAGTAACACTACATATATCAATTATCAATTGATCAGCAATAGATGGCTCGTGTTTTGGAAGTTCATAATTAATACCGACTCCAATCACAATATCCAAAGGACCCATGCTTTCCCCTCGTATGTCTAATAATACCCCTCCTATTTTACGATCCATCACAATAATGTCATTCGGCCACTTTAAGCCAACATTCTTAAGTCCTATTGAGTTTAATGTACGAGCCGTAGCAATACCCATATACAATGACAATAATCCTAAAGAAATTGGCATAACTTCAAATCGCCAACCAACAGAAAGGCATATGCCGCTACCAATTGGTGAGAACCATTTCTTGTTTCTGCGTCCTCTTCCTTCTGACTGATATTCTGCAAGCATTACAGAACCATGAATAACTTCATGATTCAATCGATTCAACAAAGACAAGTTTGTTGATTTTATTTTGAAAGCAACCTCTATATCTCGACATGATTTTTTAGCCCTTGGAGATATCATGTCTTGAATATCTTCTTTTGATAAAAACTCAAAATTATTATGCAAAAGATACCCTTTGCCTCGAATAGCCTCAATATCTAACCCAAGGGCCTGTAGATATTTCACTGATTTCCAGATAGCAGCACGTGAAACATTTAGATGAGTCGCAAGCATCTCTCCGGAATGGATTTTACCATCTGAAATTATGCTTAACAGTTTGGTGTATCCATTTTTCATCGGTAGGGTCTAATAGAGTATGGGATGAGAAATTAAACCATCCTTAGTTTTGTAGATATTAATTTATAGTGTATTAATTATTGGTTGTACTAATGACAGTTGTATCATCATCGTCATCGTCATCGTCATCTAAATTTGTTTGCTCAATACCTTCATTCATTAAACTATCTATTTCATCATCAGAATCAATATCATTAGTATCATGCATTATCGTGACTTCTTCATCGCTTGATACATCAGAAATAGGACTAATTGGTGCTACTTTTGATTTTCGAGGATTATTAGCAATTTCCTCTAATCCATAAGTTAACTCATTAGTAGGCTGACCATCGTGTATGTCGTCTACTAACGGCTGTATGCCCGGTGTATATACAATCGTCTCATCACTTTCATCCATTTCGGGTACGGTAAATTCAAACTCACAGTTATGAAGTCTTATTTTATCCCCATGCTTCAACCTAAACTCATTATTAATCCGCTCATTGTTTATAAATGTTCCATTACTACTTCCTTGATCGATAATCCAGAATGAAAAATCTTTATACTCTATCAAGGCATGGCGACGACTAATTGTCGATTCGTTAACAACAATATAATCCATATGCTCTATGTCCTTACCTGCAACACGACCAATCATTTTAGGTCTTTCGTCAAGCATGTGCGCTTGCTTATCAGTTTTTCCTTGTAGGTCACTGATATAAGCTTCCTGAAAGAATTCGTCTCGGGAAACTCTTGATAATCCTTTTCGTTTTAAAATCAAGGAGAGGAAAGCCAAAACTAATAAAATCAATACTACTATTGCTACAATTAAAATCGACGGAAATGGGATTGGGTCATCTAGATTATCTAAAGCTTGTTCAACCGCTTCAATTCTGGGTCTTATATTTTCAATAGACTGCTCATCGCCATCTAAAAGTTTAGCTGCTGCCTCACCAGACTCAATATTGTTTGCCAGTGTGCCGCCTATTGTAACTTTTTCTATTTCAGAAACAACTGAAGACTCAGACACTTTATTGATAACTTCATTTATTTGCTGAAAAACATTTTGTAAATCTTCAGCAACCAAAGCGCGAAAATACTCGCCTTTGGTTTGTTGAGAAATTGACTGAATTAATTGAAAATCTGCGGCCTCCGTAAAAGCTATACCAAATATTTTTATTTCGTTATCAGCAGCATCGGCAGCAAGATCTTCACGCATCCACTTAGATTTTTCTAAATCACGATTAACATTACCAGTATCAACAATACCATCCGTCATAAAAATAATCGATTTTAGTGCATCTTTACGTCCATTATCTTTAAGCTCATAAATTGCACGTTCAATAGCGGCAGGAAAATCAGTGTATTGCCCTGTATAATTTATTCCTTTTATACTATTTAAAATAGCTTCTCTATTAGCAAATGATGCGACTGTTAAAGATATTTTAAGTTGGGCTTTCCCGTCAAAAATGATAATTCCAACACGAGTATTTGCATTTTTTTGGCTAATAAATTCTTTTATTGCTTCAGTGACCAAAAAATTGGGGTCATTTTTTTTCATACTTCCTGAATTATCGAGTACCAACATAATATCAATTGGCAATGAGGCGCCGTCATCAAAGTTTAATTGAACTTCGGTATCTAGTTCTTCAGCTAAAACTTGGTCTTCGGAAAGAGAAGTGGTTTTGTCTTCTGTGCTTAAGTTATCAACTGATTCAGCCTCAACAATATCGCTTTGTCCCGATAAATCTTGCTCAGCACTTATATTGAAACAAATTAAAAATAATAAAATTTTTATAATTGATTTAACTATTTTATACATAAAAAAATATTCCGAAATAATAATAAATTATGTGTTGCATTTGCTCGAAAATCAATCAAACGCGAGCAACATCATTGTCTATGTTTATGAAAATCACAACAATTTTATATTAATTCTTTGACGAAACTCCGTTATTTCCTTGTGAGCAAAAAAATTAATTACCTGTTTCGACTGGTTTGCCTTGTGTTGCACTCCATTCGCTCCATGAACCCGCGTAAAGCCTAGGCAAATTCAATCCCGCATGTGCTGCGGCAAGTAAATTATGGCATGCCGTAACTCCTGAACCACAATAAAAAACAGCATTCTCGGATGAAGTTTTTCCAAACAATTGTTCGAATTCTTTTAATAATATATGTTGTTTTTTAAAACATCCTGTTTCAGTTAAATTATTTTTCCAAAATCTATTTTTTGCCCCCGGAATATGCCCCGCAGCTTTATCAATGGGTTCAGATTCCCCTCTGTATCTGGATGGCTCTCTTGAATCAACAATAAGATTAAAGTCTCTCATTTGCTCGATATTCACTAAAGTTTTGTCTAGTGATGTATTGTTGAAT
>JAAZZI010000068.1 GCA_014239225.1 Gammaproteobacteria bacterium | reverse complement strand
AACAATTCCTCTTTAACTGCTTCTGATGTGTCGTTAATAAAACCAACATCCTCCATTGTGCTGCCAATCAGTATTTGGCCATCCAATCTTGGAATTAAATAATATCCACCATCCAAAATAATTTTATCTATAGTATTGTTATTTGCTTGTACGCAAACTATTTGGCCGCGTATTGGTTTTATGTTAACGGTAGTATTTATATTCTTCAGAAATAAGTCGCTCCATGCTCCTGTTGTAATTATGAGATTATGGGCATGTAATTTTTTATCATTATTTAATTTTAAATATTCAAATCTATTATCCTTAACTTCCGTATGAGAAATTCTAGAATTTTCAAATAGGTCAACCGAGAGAATTTTTAGACTTTTATATAATGCATTTAATAGTAAAGGGGGTCTAACCTGATATATTTCTGGAAGCAAAATAGAATAATCTGGAATATTTATTTCAGGATAATTTTTATTTATCTTTTCTATTAATGTAATTTTATTTTTATTAGACCACTTTTTGGTTTTTTCAGAATGTTCTTTGTTAATAATTATTAGACCGGATTTAATTAATTCAGTATTAATGTCAGTTTCTTCTTGTAGATTAAGAATAAAATTTGGGTAAAGTATTTTTGCTTTATCAGAAAGAAATGTAGAATCAGGATTTTCATTCCAAGGTTGCATAGAAGATAAAATTCCACCGGCTACTCTAGATGCTTCATTTCCTAATTTTTGACGGTCCAGTATTGCGACGCTTGCTCCTCGAGTTGCAATTTCTCTTGCCGTTGTCATGCCAATAATTCCGCCGCCAATGACAATATAATCGTATTTCATAGAAGTACTGGATTATAATTGTAGATGAGATTTCTTCTCTTGATATAAATCAAGGCCATTGCTATGAAAAATATTTTTAATACTAAATGATTGCTATAAAAAATTACTGTGCTGTTCCCTTAACTTGATTTATTAATTCTCTTGGTAGAGAAAAAACGACACTTTCTTTAATGCCAGGAGATTCTTTGACAATGGAAGCACCTAATTTTTCCAATTTAATTATTACTTCTTCCACAAGAATCTCTGGTGCAGAAGCGCCGGCAGTTAGGCCAATTTTTTCTTTTGCATTTAACCATTCATCTTTAGTTTCTGTTGCATCATCGATGAGATAAGCTGGTACACCTGCTTTTTGTGATATCTCCATTAATCGTGATGAATTAGAACTATTAGGGGAGCCAACGACTAGAATTAAATCGCACTGCTGCGCTAATTTTTTTACGGCATCCTGCCTATTTTGTGTCGCATAACATATATCTTTCTTTTTCGGGCCATCAATATCTGGAAAACGCTTTCTCAATGCATTAATAACCTCAGACGTATCATCCATAGATAATGTTGTTTGAGTTACAAAGGCTAAAAAATTTGGCTTTTTAACTTTTAACTTCATTACATCTTCAACGGACTCAACAATATACATTCCGCCCTCACCGCTTTTTGGTTGATACTGACCAACCGTTCCTTCAACTTCAGGGTGACCTTCATGTCCGATTAAAATACATTCCCTCTCTTCATCCTGGTATTTACCCACTTCCATATGGACTTTAGTAACGAGTGGGCATATCGCATCAAATACCCTTAATCCACGACGTGTAGCAACATCACGAACTGCTTTTGATACTCCGTGTGCACTAAAAATAACTGTTGATTCATCAGGCACTTCATCAAGTTCCTCAACAAATATAGCCCCCTTATCCCGAAGTGAATTAACTACATATTTATTATGTACAACTTCGTGACGGACATATACAGGCGCTCCAAATAGTTCTAGAGCTCTTTCAACAATTTCAATTGCTCGGTCAACACCCGCACAAAATCCCCGTGGGTTTGCAAGTAATATTTGCATTTAATTCTGCCTATAAATAAATATTAAATTTCATTATACAAAAGTTTAATAAAGACTAAATATATTATAGTGTAGTCGTAGTCCGATCAGTAAATAAAGTATCTAAAACCAACATAATTGCGCCAATCGTAATTGCTGAATCAGCTATATTAAATGCTGGCCAATACAAATCTTTATAATAAACTTCAATAAAATCTACAACATATCCTAATGTAAGCCTATCCCATAAATTCCCTAATGCGCCACCAAGTATAAAAGCTAATGCAAATAACAACCATCGACCTTTTGCTAGAGAATTGTACATCCATATAACAATTACTATACTTATAAAACATGAAGCGCCTATAAAAAACCAACGCTGCCAACCGCCAGCATCACTTAAAAAACTAAATGCTGCGCCTGAGTTATACATTAAAGTCAGATTAAATCCATCATAGATATATTTTGATTCATGCAATACCAAAGACTGTACTGCATAAAATTTTGTCACTTGGTCTAAACCAATAATTACAATCGATAATATTAACCATCTAAACATAAAACACCCTTATATCAAGCGTATGACCTAATTTCTCCATCTTTAGAAATATTGCTAATACAACGTGAGCATAATTCCTTATGCATATCATTCTTCCCGATACTCTCATGCCTATGCCAACAACGTACACATTTTTCATATGCATAGGGTTTTGCATAAATAAATAAATCAGAGATATCTGATTGAATTGCGTCATTATTACGTTTGTCTAATGGATAGATATTCGTGCTTGAACAAATTAAAACAAACCTTAACTCATCCTTAATAAAATTAAGCTCATTAAAAAATTCTTCATTACAATAAATATTAACTTCCGCATCTAGCGATGAGCCAATCGTGCCATCACTACGTAATTTCTCAAGTTGTTTGTTAACCTCATCACGGACTAAAATAATTTTTTCCCAACGAAATTTTCTAGATTTTAAATCTATATCTTCTGCTTCTATTTCATACCAATCTTCTAGAAAAACTGAAATATCTTTATCTCCTGTAATGTATTTCCATATTTCATCAGCAGTGTAACTCATAACGGGTGCTAGCCATCTGACTAACATTTGTACTAGATGATACATAGCTGTCTGTCCTGAACGTCTTATTAAGCTATCTTTGCTTGTTGTGTATTGTCTATCTTTGATTATGTCAAGATAAAATCCACCCATCTCCACAACACAAAATTGGTGTAACAACTGATAAATTAAATGAAATTCAAAATTATCATAGGCAGTAATTATTTCTTTTTGTAAACATACAGCATGTTCAATAATCCATTTATCTAAATCCAACATATCTGAAAAATCAATACTATTTTTCTTTGGGTCAAAATCATTTAAATTTGATAAAAGATAACGTGAGGTATTGCGAATACGCCGATAAGCATCAGCTATTCTTTTTAATATTTCATCGGAAACATTCATTTCGGTCCGATAATCTGTTGCGGCAACCCATAAACGTAAAATATCTGCGCCATAAACATTCATAACTTTTTGTGGAGCAATAACATTTCCCTTCGACTTTGACATTTTCAAACCATTTGCATCAACAGTAAAACCATGGGTTACTACACTACGATAGGGTTTCTCATTTCCGGTTATTGCTAGCGAGGTTAAAAGTGATGATTGAAACCAGCCGCGATGTTGATCAGAGCCTTCTAAATAAAGATCGGCTGGATAGTCTAAGCGTTTATCGTTATGCAGTACCGCATCATGAGTAACACCCGAATCGAACCAAACATCGAGTGTATCCATAACCTTAATATAGTCCTTTGAATTATCATTAAGCATCTCAGCTGAATCTAAATCAAACCAAGCATTAATCCCTTTCTGCTCAACTAATTCAGCGACTTTTTCAATAATTTTAGATGTTTCAGGATGTAATTCTTGAGTTTCTCGATGTATAAAAATAGGAATTGGTACGCCCCAGGTACGTTGTCGTGAAATACACCAATCAGGACGATTCTCAACCATATTAAAAATTCTATCTTTTCCCCAAGATGGTTGCCAATTAACTTTTTTAATTGCATCTAACGCCTGATTTCTTAATCCATTACTATCCATACTGATGAACCATTGTGGAGTAGCACGAAAAATAATTGGTGTTTTATGGCGCCAACAATGTGGGTAACTATGTTGTATAGTTTCTTGTTTCAACAAGTTTTTATTCTTTTCTAAAATTGATATCACTGAATTATTTGCTTTAAATACGTGTTCACCAGCAAATAATTCAGTATCAGCCACAAAACATCCATTATCAGCAACAGGATTATCAATAACTAAATTATAACGCTGGCCAACTATATAATCGTCTTGCCCATGCCCTGGGGCAATATGTACAGCGCCTGTGCCTGTTTCAAAAGTGACATGATCGCCTAGTACAATAGGAATAGTACGTTCATAAAAAGGATGCTTAAGTTTTAAACCTTCAAAGTCAGAGCCGGCGTATTTAGACAAAACCTTGTAATCTGTAAATCCACAACGCGATAAAACAGTTTCATATAGTTCATTGGCTATTATTAATATTTCATTACTAACCTGCACTAATGCATAATTATTTTCCGGGCGTAAGGCAACCGCCTGATTTGCCGGTAGTGTCCAAGGTGTAGTTGTCCAGACAACAATAGAAACAGAATTAATATTTTTTTCTATATTGAATTGTTTTAAAAAATTACTACGTTCAACTAAAGGAAACCGGACATCAATTGCTGGTGATTGTTTGTCATTATATTCCACTTCTGCTTCCGCTAACGCAGAACAACAATCAATACACCAATGAACAGGTTTAACTCCCTGATGTAAATGTCCTGTGTTAATAATTTTACCGAGTGCTCTAATAATATTTGCTTCCGTACTATAGTCCATTGTGAGATATGGGTTTTCCCAATCGCCTAGTACTCCGAGTCGCTTAAAATCAATCCTCTGTTTATCAACTTGCTTCGATGCGAATTCACGACAAGCATTACGAAATACTTCAGGTTCAACTTTTGTCCCTGCTTTACCAATTTTCTTTTCAACTTGTAATTCAA
>JAAZZI010000067.1:4592-4961 GCA_014239225.1 Gammaproteobacteria bacterium | reverse complement strand
GTCTCACCTTTTTATATAAACGTGGAATAGATTCGAGATTATGATTAAAAACATCTGGCGGAGACTTTGCTAAAATATTAAGAGCGATATCAACTTTGGATCGAAAATCTGGTACTAATATTTCGATTTTTATTTTTGGACACTCTTTTCTTATCTTATCAATACAGGCTAGAAAGTGAGATGCGCCTCTGTCAAGCAGATCATCACGATCAACGGATGTAATAACAACATATTTTAATTTCATTTCTTTGATTATATTTGCAAGATTTTCTGGCTCATTTATATCAGGGGCCAATGGTTTACCATGAGCAACATCGCAAAATGGACAACGTCTCGTACATATATCACCTAAAATCATAAAAGTTGCAG
>JAAZZI010000067.1:0-4582 GCA_014239225.1 Gammaproteobacteria bacterium | reverse complement strand
ATTCACTAATATTTGGACATGCGGCTTCCTCGCAAACTGTATGTAGTTTATTTTTTCGAATTAATCTCTTCAGATGTAATACATCTCCATTAATTGGCGCCTTTACTCTAATCCATTCTGGTTTTCTTTCTATTTTTGTATCTACAGATATAAACTCAATTGGCATTTTATTTGTTTTAAGTTTGCCACGTTGATGCTGTTCGGGTTTCTGATAAATATTTTTCTGGTACATGTTATAATTTTCGCTCTATGCAACATCGCTAACAATAGTTGAAGTTTGGTCCAAATATCTTAATAAGTATTTAGATAGCCCTTGTTTTACTTCATTTAAAGTAATATCTCTCTTGAAATCAATTAGCTGTGTGGAAACCATTCCTTTAATCCCGCAGGGATTAATGCCTTTAAATGGCATTAGATCCATATCCACATTAAGCGCCAAACCATGATACGTACGATGCTTTTTGACCCGTAATCCCAGTGCCGCAATCTTTTGATTATCTACATAAACACCAGGGGCATCTAATTTTCGCTCGGCATTTACACCGCTTTCCTTTAAATATTCAATTACCGATGCTTCTATTAATGATACCAATTTCTTAACTTTATAAGAACGTCGACTTAAATCGATTAATAAATAGATGACTAACTGCCCTGGGCCATGATAAGTAACTTGTCCGCCACGGTCAGTCGCTACAACAGGAATATCGCCTACATCAATAATATGTTCTGTTTTCTTTGAAAGGCCTAGGGTATAGACAGAGGGGTGTTCGACTAACCATATCTCGTCATCGGTATAAAAATTACGATTTCCACTAAAATTACGCATCGCATTATATGTTTCAACATAATCTTTTCTACCAAAATCTTTTATTTTAAATGTCATAATGCCATCAACACTTTCTTATGTTCAGTTAAGTCTAAATAAATATTATCAAGTTGTTGCCTGCTCTCAGCCTCAATTGTTACTGTTACCGCCACATAATTTCCTTCCTGACTAAGTCGGCTTTTTACTGCATCTTTAGGTAATTTAGTAACGTGTTTTTTGATAATTTCAACAACCGTAGTATCGAAATCATCGGATGCCATACCCATAACTTTTATGGGGAACTGACAAGGGAATTTCATAATTGTATCTTGGTCAGATTTCTTCATGGCATTAATGTAAGTCTTTTTTGCGAAAGATTAACATATATTAATTTTTAGTAGTATTTTTGGGTATATAATTAAATTACCTCCTAAGCTAATCTCATAATTGTATGCTAGTCTCGCTACTCAATTATAGGGCAATGCTCCGGAACAAATGGAATTATCTATAATCAAAAACGAGTAATCTACATAAAAATATATTTACTATTTTCTTATGACTGCGCTAGAAATAAATAATTTAACAAAAATATACCCAAATAAACTTATAGCACTAAACAGCATAAATCTAAATGTAAATCAGGGCGATTTTTTTGCGTTACTTGGTCCAAATGGAGCGGGGAAATCAACAGCTATCGGCATTATTTGTGACCTAACTAGAAAAACTTCGGGTTCAGTTAAAGTTTTTGGTCATTGTATTGATGAAAATAATGATGCTGCAAAATCCTGTATCGGAATCGTCCCACAAGAAATTAATTTCTCGCTGTTTGAAACATGCCTTGAAATTGTTGTTAATCAAGGAGGATTTTATGGAATTAAACGTAGTCATGCAACCAAACGTGCTGAAAAATATCTCCGTAAACTAAACCTCTGGGAGAAACGAAACGAGCGTTCCCGTAATTTATCGGGGGGAATGAAACGCCGTTTAATGATAGCAAGAGCATTAGTGCATCAACCACCAATAATTTTTTTAGATGAACCAACAGCTGGAGTTGATGTTGAATTAAGGCGTTCAATGTGGGATTTCCTGATTGATATAAATCAACAAGGAGTCACTATCGTACTTACTACACACTATCTGGAGGAAGCTGAGTCGCTCTGCAAAAATATCGCCATCATAAATCATGGTAAAATCGTAGAAAATACTTCAATGAAAGAATTATTATCAAAACTCAATAAAGAAACTTTCATATTTGACTTAAATGACCCTATTAAAGAATTGCCAAACTTAGATGATTACAATCTGAAATTGGTTGACACTACAACAATAGAAGTGGAAGTGGATCGCGAAAGAAATATTAATAAGCTTTTTGAAATATTAACTAAAAAGAATATTAATATAACTAGTATGCGAAATAAAACAAGTCGCCTAGAAGAATTATTTTTAAAATTACTTAACAATAAAGATTAAAAAACTAATAAAAGAAAATGTATAAAAAAACAGTACTGATAGCATTCAATACCATCGTAATTAAGGAAATTACTAGGTTTTCACGTATCTGGATGCAAACAATATTACCACCAACCATTGCTATGGCGCTTTATTTTGTTATTTTTGGCAGTTTAATTGGCCCTAGAATTGGGACTATGAATGGATTTAACTATATAGAATTTATTGCGCCTGGTCTTATTATGATGGCTATAATTAATAATTCCTACGGTAATGTTGTCTCCTCTTTTTTTGGGGCAAAATTTCAAAAACACATTGAAGAAATGCTAGTTGCGCCTATTCCAAATATCGTAATCTTGACAGGATTTGTTACTGGCGGCATTGCAAGGGGTATATTAGTCGGTATTGTTGTAACGTTGGTTGCATTATTTTTTACAGAATTGAATCTGCACAGCTTCAGTATCACGATAGCGATTGTGTTATTGACATCAATTGCATTTTCATTGGCTGGTCTAATTAATGCTATTTTTGCAGAAAAATTTGATGATATTGCAATCATTCCAACCTTTGTCTTAACGCCATTAATTTATCTAGGAGGTGTATTTTATTCAATAGATATGTTGCCTGAATTCTGGCAGAAAGTTTCAGCATTTAATCCAATTTTGTATATGGTAAATACTTTTCGTTATGGCATGTTGGGAGAGTCTGATATAAATATATTTTACGCTTTTGCTATTCTTATTATTTTTATATTGATTCTTTTTTTTATCTCACTTCATTTACTCAATAAAGGAACAGGGATTAAAAATTAAAACAATATAGTTTAAAAGTATCTATTTTCCTTTGTATATACACCCTGAAGTACACGTCTCTTTCACAACAATGGAATATAATAATGGCAAATTCGACTCAAGCTCATGCCAAATCCATTTTGCTAGATTCTCGCTTGTTGGATTTTCTAAACCCGGTATTTCATTAAGGTAATGATGATCTATACGCTCAAAAACCGGTCTAAATATCTTGCTAATATCTGCAAAATCCATCACCCAACCATTGCTATTATCATTATCTCCTTGAAGATGCACTTCAATCACAAATGTGTGGCCATGTAATCGGCTGCATTTATGTTGGTCAGGCAGGCTTGGCAGTCTATGAGCCGCTTCGACCATAAATGTCTTGTATATCTCCATATTAATTACAATAAGCGCCTTTAAATTCTTGATAGTGGCGATTAATTTCTTGCCATAATGGGCCTGGGCCACTGGATGCCCCTGTACCTACAGACTTGTCATCCAATTCTAAAACAGGAACTATTTCCCATGTTGAGCTCGTTACCCAAATCTCATCAGCTGCTAATAGTGTGCTTTCGCTTATAGATTCTTCTGTTAGAGGTAAATTATTTTCCAACAATATTTCAACCACTAGATCACGTGTTATGCCAGCAAGGACATGATTATTTTTTGGTGGGGTTACAATTTTACCGTTAGCACAAACAAATATATTGCTAGCGGCACCTTCTGTGACATATCCATTTCTAATGAGAATAGCCTCTCGTGCACCCTGTTGCTTCGCCTTATGCCTAAGTAAGATACTTGGTAATAAGGTAATGGCTTTTATATCGCAGTATTGCCAGCGAATATCTTCATGTGTTATCGCTTTTATCCCTGAAGAAAAATCATTTTTTTCTATCGGGCGACTCATTGCAAATATAGTTGGTTTGTCAGCTACAGAAACATCATGATCTCGCTCTGAAACTCCTCGAGTAATTTGCAAATATATTGATTGGTTGGGATGTTCTGAAGAATTTATTAGTTGATTGAAAATATTATGCCATTCCTTCTTCTCTAAGGGATTATCCATATAAATTGCTTTTAGGCTATTTTCAAGACGTCTTATATGATCATCGAATCGAAATATTCTTCGGTTAAAAATTGGAATAACTTCATAAACTCCGTCACCAAATATAAAACCGCGGTCAAGAACATTGACTGAAGCCTCTTCAATTAGTTTGTACTCGCCGTTAAGATAAACAAGACTCATAAAAAATTATCAATCAAATAACATAAGATGAATTTCATCTTTCAATCGGTTGAAAATATTACCTTTAGAAATTGATTTTTTAGCCAAAAGTGGTACTGATGCTATAGTTTCGTTTGATAATAAAATTTTTAGTATGCCTTGGTGGTCAGATTCTTTAATTGGCGCTATTATTTTATTATCAACTTCAACAAGTGATTCCAACTTCTTATATTGTCCGCGAGGCACCGTTATATAGAAATCGTCTTTAACAGTCAGTTCTAGAGTATCCGTATCAGCCTTCCATACTTT
>JAAZZI010000066.1 GCA_014239225.1 Gammaproteobacteria bacterium | reverse complement strand
ATCAATCATATAGATTTAAATCGTGAAGATATGAATAGTGTCATGCAAACAATAATGCAGGGCAACGCTACATCTGCACAAATCGGTGGTTTATTAGTTGCGCTTCGCATAAAAGGTGAAACTGTTGATGAAATTACCGCTGCTGCAGAAGTCATGAGAGAATTAGTCACAAAGGTCGATGTGGATAAAACTAACCTCATTGATACTTGTGGCACAGGAGGTGACAGTTCAAATACATTTAATATTTCAACAACTTCAGCTTTTGTTGTTGCGGCTAGTGGAGCTAGAGTAGCGAAACATGGGAACCGCTCTGTATCTAGTAAATCTGGAAGCGCAGATGTTTTAGAGGCAGCGGGAATTAATATAGAATTAAATGCAGAACAAGTGGCCAGTTGCATAGAAAATGTTGGTATCGGTTTTATGTTCGCACCGATGCATCATAGTGCAATGAAACATGCTATTGGCCCACGACGAGAACTCGGAGTAAGAACACTGTTCAATGTGCTAGGCCCGCTAACTAACCCAGCTGCTGCACCGAATCAGCTCATCGGTGTATTCAGTAAAGAATGGTTAAATCCTTTAGCTGAAACATTAAAACAACTTGGTAGTAACCATGTTTTAGTTGTTCACTCAGAAGATGGTATGGATGAAATTAGTATCTCTGCAGAAACATTAATTGCAGAATTAAAAAATGGTAAAATAAAAAATTATAAAATTTCGCCAGATAGTTTTGGTATATCAAAATATAACATTGAAGAATTATCCGTTAAAAATACAAATGAAAGTTTAACTATGATGAAATCTGTTCTTGATAATAATGATAATGCGGCAAAAGCCATTGTTAGTATAAATGCGGGGGCATCAATTTATGCTGCTGGTATTTGTAATTCAATAAATGATGGGATTGATAAGGCGCTCGATGTTATTGAATCAGGTGCTGCAAAAAAGAAATTGGAAATGCTAATTCAGTACAGCCAATCTTTTAATACTTAAGATTATATGACAAAAGACAAACCTGATATTTTAAAAAAGATACTCGACTATAAAATTGAGTACATTGAATATACAAAAAGAAAAATTTCACAGAAGGAATTAAAACATCGTTCTGAAGATTGTCCTCCAACACGTGGCTTTACTAATAACCTAATTTCAAACATTAATAATAATAGTCCAGGCATTATTGCAGAAATAAAAAAAGCTTCACCTAGTCAGGGAATTATTTGTGAAAATTTTAAACCGGATGTTATAGCAAAAAGTTATGAAGCTGCAGGTGCGAGTTGTTTATCGGTATTAACGGATGTTGAGTTTTTTAAAGGTTCTGATGAGTATTTAAAACAAGCCCATGATGCCTGTAAATTACCGATACTGCGTAAAGATTTTATGATTGATGTCTACCAAGTTCATGAAGCTAAAGTCATTGGCGCAGACTGCATATTAATAATTATCTCGGCATTATCAGATATGCAAGCACAAGAAATTGTGGGTGTTGCCAGTGAAATTGGGCTTGATATTTTGGTAGAAGTTCATGATCGAGAAGAATTGGAACGTGGAATGATGCTGCGGACTCCACTCATTGGTATTAATAATAGAAATCTACATACATTCGAAACAAGCTTGGATACTACATTAAATCTTTTAGCCGATGTTTTTCAAGACCGAACGGTTGTAACTGAAAGTGGTATACATTCACGCGAAGATATTAAATTAATGCAAAAGAATAATGTTAATGCATTCCTTATAGGCGAGGCATGCATGAAGACTGAAGATCCTGGTGAAGAATTGAAACGACTTTTCTTCAATTAATTAAATTAAAGTTTATTATTTAGATATAGATGACTAATTTTTTTTTCCCAGGCTTTGAGCGCGCGCTTATAGTAATCAAAAACGCAATTTTCACAATTGCGATTACAACACTCCGAATCCTGTGGCTTAACAGGCTTAGGTGGTATTTTTTTATTTGAAAATTTACTCATAACTATTTCATCATAATCTAAACATTAAACCTAAATAAAATGACATCTCCGTCATTGACAATATAATCCTTCCCTTCTGACCGACATTTGCCAGCATCCTTAGCGCGTTGCTCTCCCGCGTATGCAATATAATCCGTAAACGATGTTACTTCAGCGCGAATAAAACCACGTTCAAAATCTGTATGGATAATACCGGCCGCTTTTGGGGCAGTTACACCGATATCGATCGTCCATGCGCGTACTTCTTTAGGTCCCGCTGTAAAGTAATTTTGCAGTCCTAATAATTGATAGCCCGATTTGATAATACGATTAAGCCCTGGCTCTTCCATGCCTAATACCTTAAGAAATTCTATTTTTTCATCACCCTCATCTATTTCCGATACTTCTGATTCGACTGTTGCGCAGACTGGTATTAAATGCGAATTTTCACTTTCTAAAAATACTTGTAGTTTTTCTAGCCACGGATTTGAATCAAAGCCATCTTCTTCAATATTTGCTATATATAAAATTGGTTTTTGAGTTAATAAATGTAAATCTTTAATTATATTATTATGGGGCTCTGGTATATTCATTGTGCGTATTGGTAAACCTTTATCTAGATGTGCTATTAATTCTTTTAGCCCCTCTAGTTCTATCTTTACATCCCTATTACCGCTGCGGCTTAATTTATTTACTTTCTCAAGTGCGTTATTAACGGTCTCTAAGTCTGCCAGACAGAGCTCAGTATTGATGACTTCAATATCGGATATCGGATCAATTTTGCCTGAGACATGAGCGATATTTTCATCATCAAAACAACGAACTACTTGGATAACAGCGTGAGTTTCACGAATATTAGCAAGAAATTTATTTCCCAGTCCCTCGCCTTTAGATGCGCCCTCAACTAAACCAGCAATATCAACAAACTCCATATAAGCAGGAATAATTTTTTCTGGCTTAACTATCTCAGCTAATTGCTGTAGTCGTGAATCAGGAACAGCAACAATACCTACGTGGGGTTCAATTGTGCAAAAGGGGTAATTTTCTGCTTCTATTGCTGATTTGGTTAGCGCATTAAAAAGAGTCGATTTCCCAACATTGGGTAGGCCAATAATTCCACATTTAAAACCCATAAAAAATATACCAAATTAATCTATCTTATTTCTTTTATTATTTTGATTCATTAATTCCTGGATTTCTCCATCGAACAGTTTTTTATATTCATCTATGACTGTATTTATACTATTTCGTATATTAATCCTATCATCATAATCAGGTCTACTTAAAACATAGGATACAACTTTATCTGGGTCCCCAGGATGTCCGATACCAATACGTAAACGACTGAAATTTTGTTTCCCTACTTTATCAATAATATCTCTTATACCATTATTACCGCCATGTCCTCCGCCAGTTTTAAAACGTAAATTACCGACATCAAGATCAATCTCATCATGAACAACTAATATTTGATTTATTGGTATCTTGTAATAGTTCATTAACGCTTGTATCGCAGTTCCACTTTCATTCATATAGGTCTGTGGTTTACACAGCCAACAATCAATAGCTTCGTTTTGATAGCGACATAGTTCAGACTGAAACTTTTTATCGTGGGTGTAATGAAGAGAAAGTTTTTCTGCTAATATATCAACAAACCAAAAACCAGCGTTATGTCGTGTCTCTGTATGTTCAGACTCAGGGTTTCCTAATCCGACAATTAATTTTAATTGCTTCGACACCTGGTAATACCAGGTAATTAGCTTTCGCTATCCTGGGGTTCGGTTTCTTCTTTAGTGGAAGCGTCAGCACTTTCGGTCGTCACGTCAACACCTTCATCACCTTCAGCGGCTTCAGCGGCTTCAGCGGCTTCATCAGCAGCACTAACTTTTGGAATATGGACAGATACTACTGGCTGTGCCTCGTCCCCGCCATGCAACGTACTATAGATCTGCACACCTTCTGGTAATTTTATATCGGTAAGATGTAGTGCCTCATTTATACCTACTTCTAACATATCTACATCAAGATATTCTGGAAGGTCTTTTGGCAAACAAACAATCTCAATCTCTGTCATAAGATGGCTAATTACGCCACCATCTTGTTTCACTCCTATACATTTCTCTTCATTTATAAAGTGAAGTGGAATTCGCATAGTTAATGCTTGTTCCTCGTCCACACGTTGCAAATCAATATGCAGTAATGAACGTTTAAATGGGTGGCGTTGCAAATCCTTCAATACAACTTTTTCTTTTGTCTTGCCGATTTTTAGCGTAAGAACGCGCGAATAAAACGCTTCTTGTTCCAGATGATGCATTATTTCATTATGATTGAACATGATCATATTAACATTCTTATCGGTACCATAGACAATACCAGGTAATTTGCCATCACGGCGAAGGCGGCGGCTCGCACCCTTACCTACATCTTCCCGTAGTTCAGCAATAAGTTCGAATTCATTCATCTTTACTACTCCTAAATAATTATTTCTTTACCCTTTGACCGCGACCAATCAAAGAAACGACATAAATTAACAAACTAGTCCAAAAACATTGAACTTAGTGATTCTCCTTCAGCTATACGTCGAATACTTTCAGCTAACATACCGGCTACACTAAGTTGTCTTATACGATCTGAGGTTTTTGCCTCTGAGCGAAGCGGAATTGTATCGGTTACTACCAATTCATCAAGCATAGAATTCTCAATATTTTTTACAGCATTACCTGATAGTACCGCGTGCGTACAATAAGCAACTACTTTTTTTGCCCCAAAATCCTTCAATGCCCCTGCTGCATTGCCTAACGTTCCTGCTGTATCAACTAGATCATCAATTATGACGCATGTTCTTCCATTAACATCACCAATAATATTCATAATCTCAGATTCATTTGGATTTGGACGACGTTTATCAATAATCGCCAAATCTGTATCATCCAGCCGCTTTGCTAAGGCTCTTGCCCTGACCACACCCCCAACATCTGGCGAGACAACTATTAAATCAGGGTATTTATGCTTCCAAATATCCCCTA
>JAAZZI010000065.1 GCA_014239225.1 Gammaproteobacteria bacterium | reverse complement strand
AAATGGTGTCATTATCGAGGTGAATGTTGGAAAAAAACCTCAAAACTTAAGTTATCAGTCACTTTTTGTATATACTTCACTCCAATTCTTACATTTTTTTTCTTACATTTTTTTTTGCCAAATTCAAAATATGTAAGTGAAATATCTCCTCTTGCTCTATCAATCCGATCAAATGATTCGCATAATTCAGTATCACTAACCTCGTTTCCATTAATACAAATTCGTTCATTATATCGAAGTAAATGAGGAGAAGTGTAACGACCAATTTTATAACCCGCATTACGTAAAATACGGTCTAGCATAATAATACTAGATCCTTTTCCGTTTGTTCCAGCAACACCAATAACTTATAGGATGGATTTAATAATCCCATATTATTAGCTACTCTTCGGCAACGCTCTAGACCAAGTTCAATTGCAGTAAAATGTAGACTTTCTTGCCAATGCAACCATTTGTCTATGCTTCTAAATCTTAATCGATTGGTATTTGCTTCGGATGATGTTATTAATTTATTTCCCATAAATTATTTTTTTCTGATGATATATTAAATTTAAGTTGTAAGTTATTGGTGAGTTAATATTGATATTATTTCGCCAATCCTAGCTCGTAATTGCCTACGATCTACGATCATATCTATATCCCCATGTTCAAGTAAAAATTCACTGCGTTGAAATCCTTCGGGTAATTTTTCCCTAACAGTTTGCTCTATAACTCGCGGGCCAGCAAATCCAATTAATGCATTTGGTTCAGCAATATTAATATCACCAAGACTGGCAAGACTAGCGGAAACACCGCCAGTTGTTGGATTAGTCATTACTGAAATAAATGGCAATTTATGTTTACGGAAGGACGCAAGTGCTGCTGCTGTTTTCGCCATTTGCATTAATGAGAATAAAGCTTCTTGCATTCTTGCGCCACCGCTCGAGGAAAAACAAACTAAAGATGCATTTAGTTCAATAGCCTTTTCTACTGCGAGTACAAATTTTTCCCCAACAACAGATCCCATTGACCCACCCATAAAACCAAATTCAAAAGCACAAGCAACAACAGAAAGTCCTTTCAAATTTCCAGACATAACAATTAATGCATCATTCTCACCTGTATTTTTTTTTGCCTGACTTAATCTATCTTTATAACGTTTACTATCGCGAAATTTAAGGACATCGATAGGTTTAATATTACTCCCTATCTCTTTTCTATATTCTTCGTCTAAAAAAGATTCAAGACGAATTCGTGCGCCAATTTTCATATGATGATCACATTTAGGACACACCTCAAGATTACTATCTAACTCTTCACGATAAAGAACCGCTCCGCAGTCATTGCACTTCGTCCATACTCCTTCAGGAACTGTATGACGACCATTGCCAGCAGTTTTTATTCTAGAAGGTAATATTTTTTTAAACCAATTCATTATTTAATTTATTGAATATTATCTAGTGCTTTTCGTAATGAGCTTATAAATGATGAAATTCTTTTTTTCATTTCCTTCGTATTTTTAGCGTGCTTAGCAATTATTTCAACTAATGCACTGCCAATAACTACGGCATCGCTAATTCGACCCACACACTCTACAACCTGAGCATCTTTGATGCCAAAACCAACTGCTAATGGGAGGGTTGTTTTAGTTCTTATTTCATTTATTTTTTCCTCTACCATTGTTATATCCAACTGATTACTACCAGTCACTCCTTTTAATGAAACATAATAAAGAAAACCAGTAGCAGCTTCACAAATCATTTTAAGACGTTTATCAATTGTGGTCGGAGATAAAAGAAATATTTGAAATAAATCACGCATCTTTAAGGCTTCTTGTAATCTTGTAGATTCTTCAAGCGGCAAATCAACTACGATAAGACCATCAACTCCAACTTCAGACGCCTTATTTACAAAATTTTCGTAACCCATAATTTCAATCGGATTTAAATAACCCATTAAAATTACCGGGGTAGTCTTATCTTTAGTCCTGAAGTCAGCAACAATATTGAATACATCATCTGTATTCGTGTTTTGTGCTAATGCGCGTTCGCTAGCGCGTTGTATTACTGGGCCATCAGCCATTGGATCAGAAAATGGCACACCTAACTCAATAATATCGGAACCTGCTAAAACTAACTCATGCATTAAACTAGCAGTAATATTGGGCGAAGGATCGCCTGCAGTTAAAAAAGGAATAAGTGCCTTTTTATTATTTTTTTTTATTGCGTTGAAACAAGATTCAATTCTACTCATAGTCTATTATGCGATTGAATAAAATGTAGTTAAAATTTAATAAGTCAGTAAATAAACTTATTATTGGCTTATAGGTCTAGTTTATATTGAAGTAATTCAATTGCCATATCTGGAATTTCTTTATGTTCTTTTGATTCATTCGATAGCAGCCACTGATCAATATCTTTTTTCTTAACGCTAAGTAATTGTGCTAACTCTATACGATCTAGCTCACGTCCAGTCATTATTTCAATTAAACGCTCACGGTTATTCATTTTGAAATTCCAAATTCAGATTGTTATCCCCTCATGCGTTGCAATTGTTTGAATATCTTTATCGCCACGCCCTGATAGATTGGCAATTATTATCGCATTTTTATCCATTGCTGGGGCAATTTTTGATGTATATGCAAGCGCATGGCTTGACTCTAATGCGGGAATTATGCCTTCGATTTGACACAAATCATGAAACGCCTGAATTGCCTCATTATTGGTAACTGATACATAATTTGCTCGACCAGTATCTTTCAACCATGCATGTTCTGGCCCAACCCCAGGATAATCCAAGCCCGCTGAAATTGAGTGTGTCTCAATTATTTGGCCATAACTATCCTCCATAAGATAGGTTCGATTACCATGTAGTACGCCAGGTTTTCCAGCGTTTAGTGGGGCAGCGTGTTTGCCTGTTTCCAACCCATCACCAGCTGCTTCAACGCCATAGATAGAAATTCCTTGATCGTTTAAAAAAGGATGGAAAAGGCCAATAGCATTAGACCCCCCGCCAACACAAGCAACTAAAGTATCTGGTAATTTTCCTATCTGTGATAAACATTGTTGTCGTACTTCACGGCCAACAACAGCATTAAAATCTCTAACCATTACTGGATAAGGGTGTGGGCCTGCAACTGTTCCTATAATATAGAACGTTTTATCTACATATGTTACCCAATCTCGCATTGCTTCATTTAAAGCGTCTTTTAAAGTTTTTGATCCTGCTTCAACTGGAACGACTGTGGCCCCTAAAAGTTTTATCCGAAAAACATTAATAGCCTGTCTTTTTATATCTTCAGCACCCATATACACAACACATTCCATACCATATCTAGCGGCCACAGTAGCTGTTGCAACACCATGCTGTCCTGCCCCAGTTTCAGCAATTACTCTTTTTTTTCCCATCTTCTTTGCTAGTAGTGCCTGTCCAACAGTATTATTAATTTTGTGCGCGCCGGTATGGTTTAAATCTTCTCTTTTTAAATAAATTTGTGCGCCACCTAATTGTTCGCTCCATCGTTTTGCATGATAAAGAGGAGAAGGTCGTCCGACATAATGTTTTAAATCAGCTTCAAACTCAGCATTAAACTCAGGATCTTTAATATATTTCTTGTATGCTTCCTCAAGCTCCTCTAGTGGACCCATTAAAGTTTCAGAAACAAAACGTCCGCCATATAATCCAAAATGCCCATTCTCATCAGGCATAGAACTGAATGCATTTATTGTCGAATTATTTATATTTTTATTTGCTTTAGACATTCATAACCTCATTAATAAATTCTTTTATTTTACTAGGATCCTTTCTTCCTTTTTCTGCCTCTACTCCACTACTAACATCAACAGCGTATGGACTAATTTTTTTAATAACATCTTTTACATTACTAGCATTAAGTCCACCCGCTAGGATAATTGGTTTCGCTATATCTTTTGGGATCAAATCCCAATCAAAAACGATACCAGTTCCGCCCGGCAATCCTTCTACATAAGTATCAAGTAATAATGCGTGTGCTGAAAAATATTTCTCTGCCTCTTCTGAAAGATTTATATTTTCATTCATTCTAATTGCTTTAATATAAGGTTTATTATACAAAGCGCAAGCCTGTTCAGATTCTTGTCCATGAAATTGTAGTGTATCAAGCGCAACTTCCTTTAATACATTATTTATATATTCTTTTTCTGCGTCCACAAACAAACCAACGCAATTTACAAATGGTGTTGTATTCTCAACGATTTCTTTTGCCCTGCTAATATTAATGTAACGTGGGCTATTTTCACAAAAAACCAACCAAATCGCATCGACCCCTTCATCAATAGCTACTTTCGCATCTTGGAGGTTGGTGATTCCGCAAATTTTTATACGCGTTCGATACATAATTTTTATTTTTTAATAATGTTATATCCCGATTTTCTAATAATTAAATTTGAGATTGTCAATTAACTTTTTTGGTTTTGGAATTAAATAATGTTTTGGATATGTAATATTAACTAAATATAAACCATCGGGCGTCGCTGTAACACCCGCTTCTGTTCTATTCTTTGCATCTAGCGTATCTGCCACCCAGTTTACTTTTTCTTTGCCAATACCTACAGCTATTAAAGCGCCTGCAATATTTCGTACCATATGATGAAGAAATCCATTAGCACATATGGTTATAACAAAATAGTCTTCTATTTTATTAATCTCTAATTTGTTAACTGTTCGAATGGGGGATTTTGCCTGGCAAGAGACTGCTCTGAAAGATGTAAAATCATGCTGTCCTAAAAGACATTTTGATGCCTCAACCATCTTTTTAAAATCAAGTTGCTGGCATTCCCACGTTACTAATCCATTTAATATTGCTGGCCTAGAGCGCCTATTTAATATCAAATATTGATAAGTTCTATTCTCAGCAGCATATCTCGCATGGAAATTATCATCGACATTTAATGCCCAGATAACGGAAATATCTTTTGGTAGTTTCGAATTCGTGCCCAAGATCCAACTATGCGGTTCACGTGCAGATAATGTTTCAAAATGAATAACTTGCTGTATCGCATGGACGCCTGTGTCTGTTCTTCCTGCACAATAAACATTGACAATTTCGTTAGCAATATCTGAAAGTGCTGATTCAACGGTTTCCTGAATTGTGGGAGAGATACTCTGCTTTTGCCAACCGTAGTAATTATAACCAGCATACTCAATTCCCAGTGCAATTTTCATTCTC
>JAAZZI010000064.1 GCA_014239225.1 Gammaproteobacteria bacterium | reverse complement strand
AGTTGATATTGGCGGCGGCACAACTGAAGTAGCAGTCATTTCATTAAACGGGATTGTCTACGCAAATTCGATACGTATTGGTGGTGATCGATTTGATGATGCAATAATTAATTATGTACGACGAAATTACGGTAGCTTAATAGGTGATTCAACGGCCGAGCGTATAAAAAAAGAAATAGGCTGCGCATATCCTGGAGATGAACTAAAGGAAATGGTGGTAAGGGGGCGTAATCTTGCTGAAGGAATTCCAAGGAGTTTTACTTTAAACAGCAATGAGATTCTTGAGGCATTACAGGAGCCGCTCATAGGGATAGTCGAAGCCGTTAAGAACGCTTTAGAAAAAACTCCACCTGAACTGGGTTCTGACGTTGCAGAGCTAGGTTTAGTGCTGACTGGCGGAGGCGCTATGCTAAAAGATGTAGATAGGTTATTAATGGAGGAATGTGGAGTTCCTGTAATAATTGCTGAAGATCCATTAACTTGTGTTGCAAGAGGAGGCGGTAAATATCTTGAAATGATCGATGAATTTGGAATTGATATTCTTACCATTGATTAGTATAGAGAGGAGTGCTAAATTAATAATCTGTTTCGAAATAGAGGCTCATTAAAGGGCACTTTTTTTATTTATCTGCTGTTATCAATTACCATAATTTTGATTGATAATAGAGAAGGCGCTTTAAAAAATTACCGTACAACTTTAGCAACGTTAGTTTATCCAGTAGAATTTATAGCCAGCCTACCGTTTCAAATTAAAGATTGGGTATCAGATTTATTTATTTCAAAAGAAACTTTATCTAATGAGAGTGATAAATTAAAAGAAGAGCTTTTATTAATAAAAACAAGGTTACAGCAATACGAAATTATAGAAGCCGAAAATCATCGTTTACGCAGTTTGCTCGAATCATCTTTTCGTCTTAAAAATAAAGTACTTATAGCAGAACTAGTCGCGGTACAACTCGATTCATTTCGTAAAAAAATTGTAATAAATAAAGGTGAAAATGATGGGGGTTATCTGGGACAACCAGTACTTGATGCAACCGGAATTATTGGTCAAATTACCCAGATTAATCCTTTTTCGAGTACTGTTTTATTAATAACCGATCCAAATCATGCACTACCTGTACAAATAAATAGAAATGGATTGCGTGCAATTGCTGTTGGTTCGGGCGAAAATAATGCGATCTTACTTCAGCATTTACCCAGACCATTAATTACGGATTCAAATCTTCCGAATAATGCCCATATATTGGAAGGTGATTTAGTAGTGACTTCAGGCCTTGGACGACGTTTTCCACGAAATTATCCAGTAGGGGAGATTGAGGCAATAATTAAGGAACCCGGACAATCATCAACGAGAGTTATCATTAAACCGTTTGCAGAGTTTAATAAAATAAGGGAAGTTTTAATGGTTTGGCCTAATGGATATAAAAATAATGATTAATATAAAGAGATAATTACCATTCAATCGGCGTCTAAAAGTAACCTGATTATTGCGATAACGTTTGTTATAGGTTTCGTTCTATCAGCGCTACCTTTACCTGATACTATAGTCGATTGGCGCCCATGTTGGTTAGCAATGCTTCTAATTTATTGGTGCATGGCTTTACCTGAAAGGGTTGGCATATCATCTGCCTGGCTTCTGGGTTTATTATTTGATGCACAGCAAAGTTTTATTCTTGGGCAGCATGCATTAGGATTTACTTTTTTGGCCTATATTATTATTAGGAATCATAAACGTTTGCGAGTATACCCGCTGTTACAGCAAGCTCTTGTAGTTTGCCTCTATCTTTTAATATATCAGGCAATTATGTTATTAGTCATGCTTTTGTCAGGAACGATCACGTACACTTGGTTTTATTGGTTACCTGCGTTTACCAGTATGTTGATATGGCCATGGCTATTCATTTTTATGAGAGATTTTCGTCGTAGAAATAATATAGCTTGATAATAAACTACTAATATTAAGCAATTAATGGATTTATTTACCAAAGATCGAGTAGAGTTTATCCTAAAGGATCGGGATGGCGAATCAGCACTTATAAAAAAGCGCGTGTATTTAGTTGGGCTAATAATACTAGTTCTTATAACTATACTTCTTGCCAGAATATTTTTTCTGACTGTAATACAAAACGTACATTACACAACCTTATCAAAAACCAATCGCCAAAAAATATTACCGATAGCACCAATTAGGGGGCTGATTTATAGTAGTGATGGCGTCATTCTTGCGGAAAATAAACCCACATATAGCCTTGAAGTTGTTCCCGAAAAGATACCTGATATTGATCAATTAATTAGTAAACTTAGAGAAATAATTTACATCGATGAAAAAGATGTTGAACGATTTAAGAAATTGTCTAATAAAAAGAGGCGATTTGAGAGAGTTCCGTTAAGAATTAATTTAAATGAAAATGAGGTTGCGTTATTTTCTATAAATCGTCATTTATTCTCGAGTGTTGATGTAGTTGAGGGTTTCAATAGGCATTACCCATTAGGGAGAGAATTTGTTCATAGCATCGGATATGTCTCTCGTATTGATGAAAGTGATCTTAAAAATATTTCAAAATTGGGTCTTGATTCAAATTATAGCGCAACAAATCATATAGGTAAGCTTGGTATTGAAGAATCGTATGAATCATATTTACATGGAGAGGTTGGTTTTCAAAAGGTTGAGGTTAATGCCGAAGGCAGAGTGATCCGTGTAATAGAGAGAACTGACGCAAAGCCAGGTAAAAATATTTATCTAACTATTGATTTATCCCTGCAAGAGATTGCTATTGAATCCTTAAATAATAAAAAAGGCGCAATTGTTGCAATGGATCCGAGAAATGGAGAAATTTTGACTTTCGTAAGTTCGCCAAGCTACGATCCAAATGCATTCTCAAGTGGCATTGATCATCAATTGTATCAATCGTTATTATCATCAAAAGAGAAACCGTTAATCAATAGAGTCATTCAGGGGAAGTACCCTCCTGGCTCGACAATCAAGCCTTTTCTGGGATTGATAGCACTAGAAAATGGAATCAAAAATGTCAAAGAGGAAGTTTGGTGTCCAGGATGGTTCTCGCTAGAAGGGCATGAGCATCGTTATCGTGATTGGAAAAAACAAGGGCATGGGCATACTAATTTAAGTAAGGCAATAATTCAGTCATGCGATGTCTTTTTTTATAAGCTCGCATATCAATTAGGAATTGATCAAATATATAAAGGATTATCAAGATTTAGTTTCGGGAAAATAAGTGGTTTAGATATCAATGATGAGAGAATTGGACTATTACCTTCAAGAGAATGGAAGCGCAGGAGTAAAAACGAAGCATGGTTTCCTGGAGAAACAGTAATATTGGGGATAGGGCAAGGATATTTTCTGATAACACCAATGCAATTGGTCAAAGCAACTTCTGCAATAGCAACAAATGGTCTAGTAGTTAAGCCTAGGTTAGTTTTGGGTATTAATAGCCCAGGAGAGAAGGGATTAACTTTGTTATCAGATAATATAGAAAGCCAGATTAGTTTAAAAAATGATTTCTTTTGGAAACAAATTATTGATTCCATGAAAAGTGTTGTACACGAAGTTGGCGGTACTGCATGGCGGAGCGGTTTAAATGCAAAATATAATTTTGCTGGTAAAACAGGTACTGCGCAAGTAATAGGAATCGCTCAAGAGGAAGAATATAAAGAAGAGGAAATTCCAGAGGAATTACAAGATCACGCGCTTTTTATTGGATTTGCTCCAGTTGAAGCGCCAGAAATTGCAGTAGCAATAATAGTTGAAAATGGTGGTGGAGGTTCTAAAGCCGCCGCACCCATAGCTAGAAAAATGTTTGATAACTATTTTACGAATAGGAATTTAATTTCTAATGAGTAGTATTTATGAATGAATATTCATTAGGCTATCGAATACATGTAGATTTTATTCTTTTATTTCTCATCTTTATTTTATGTTCATGCGGCTTAGTTCTTCTATATAGCGCTAGTGGTCAAAATATGGATTTGGTGTACAGTCAAATGATAAAGCTACTTATTGCTTTGTTATGCATGATTTTAATAGCGCAAGTTCCTCCAGAAAATTTAGATCGCCTATCTTTATCTTTATATATTCTTGGAATTATTCTATTACTGTTTGTTATTGTCTTTGGCGATATTGGTAAAGGTGCTCAACGTTGGTTAGACTTAAAGATCGTACGTTTTCAACCTTCTGAGTTAATGAAAATTGCAGTTCCAATGATAATCTCATCATATCTTTCAAGTAGATTTTTACCACCAAAATTTCTAAGAATTCTTATTGCTTGTATTATTATAGCAACCCCCGTTTTTTTAATTGCCCAACAACCTGATCTGGGGACCGCTTTACTAGTTGCAGTGGCCGGTTTTTCGGTTATTTTTATCGCAGGCATTTCTTGGCGCTTTTTATTTTCTATCTTTATCTTATCTGCTTCGAGTGTACCAATGTTATGGCATTTTATGCGAGATTATCAAAAACAAAGAGTATTAACTCTTTTTAATCCAGAAAATGATCCGCTAGGCGCTGGTTACCATATAATACAATCAAAGATTGCTATTGGCTCAGGAGGTTTGTATGGGAAAGGGTGGTTGAATGGTACTCAATCACATCTTGAATTTTTACCAGAACGTTCTACAGATTTTATATTTGCTGTACTTTGTGAAGAGTTCGGCATGTTCGGGGTGTTAGTAATATTGTCTCTCTATTTGTTGATAATCTTACGCGGTCTCTATATATCATATAACGCGCAAAATGCTTTTCGTCAATTATTAGCAAGCGGTATTACATTAACTTTTTTTGTTTATATTATTGTCAATATGGGGATGGTGACAGGACAACTTCCAGTTGTGGGTGTGCCACTTCCATTAATTAGCTATGGCGGCACATCAATCGTGACCTTGATGGCAGGCTTCGGTATTTTAATGTCTATTCATACACACAGACGATTTCTAAAACGTTAGAATTATAATGACTAAATTGTATTTCATACCTATCACCCTATTGTATATTTTATTTAATGTATCTATTGTTTATGCAGAAAATATAGATTCTAGATCAGAATTTATATTTTATATGGAAGAAAAGCATGGATTTGACAGACAAGAATTAAGTTCATTATTTGATCAGACTATTGTTTCTCAATCTATTTTAGATGCAATAAAAAGACCAGCAGAAAAAAAATTATCATGGCATCAATACCGTGAAATATTTGTCAAGAAAAAAATCACTTATTTTCCCTTTTTTTGCTAAAATCTGTAAAAAAACGTTCTTTTGTTATTATATTAGCTATTATTTACAACTTCAGTACAGTATAGCACT
>JAAZZI010000063.1:2517-5339 GCA_014239225.1 Gammaproteobacteria bacterium | reverse complement strand
AAAAGTAAGGTTGAAGCAAAAATTTTCTTTTTTCTATCAATTCTAAAATATAAAAAATCTTTAACATCATATTCAAAATCTAACCATGAGCCGCGGTAGGGTATAACACGAGCTGAATAGAGTAATTTTCCTGATGAATGTGTTTTTCCTTTATCATGTTCGAAAAAAACACCTGGGGAACGATGCATCTGAGAAACAATCACACGTTACGTTCCATTAATAACAAAAGTACCTGTATCGGTAATCAAAGGCATTTCGCCCATGTAGACTTCCTGCTCTTTTATATCTTTTACAACTTTATTATTTAGTCCGGCTTCCTTGTCATAAATTATAAGACGCACACTAACTCGTAATGGTGCAGCATAGGTCAAACCTCTAAGTTGGCATTCTTTAACATCGAACACCGGATTACCTAGCTTATAACTAACGTATTCTAGTGCTGCATTACCTGAGAAACTGACGATTGGGAAAACAGATTTGAATGCTGCCTGAAGCCCATTATCTTTTCTTTTATCCGGGTCTATGTCGACTTGTAAAAATTGTCCAAATGACGCAAGTTGAGTCTCAACTAAATAAGGTACCTCGAGTATACTGGGACGCTTCCCAAAATCCTTTCGAATACGCTTCTTTTCAGTGTATGAATAGACCATTAGATTTCCTCGTTAATGTTTGCTTTATAATATCAATGCGCGCAAAAAACCAACGGGTGTTATGTGAGACCCGTTTCAATTTTTTGTTTTGTTAGCCTTTAACAATTAAAACTATTTTAGTTCAGCCGACGCACCAGCTTCTTCTAGCTGTTTTTTAATACCCTCTGCCTCTTCTTTACCCACAGTTTCTTTTACAGTTGCAGGTGCTCCCTCAACAAGTTCTTTTGCTTCTTTAAGACCAAGACCCGTTGTAGCTCTAACTGCTTTAATTACACCAACCTTGTTGTCGCCCATACTTGATAATATGACATCAAACTCAGTTTTTGCTTCTTCCGCTCCAGCACTTTCACCGACTACAGGTGTGGCCGCAACGGCCACTGGTGCTGCTGCTGATACACCCCATTCATCTTCGAGTTCTTTGATAAGATCGACAAGTTCAAGTACCGGCATCTTGCCGAGTGCTTCTTTAATTTCTTCACGAGAAACTGCCATTTTGATAATCCTCCAATAAAAAATACTAAATTCTGTTATATATATTTCTCACATCACCTACTGTTTGTCACGTTGTGCACCAAGCGCTCTTGCAAATTTCGCAGTAGGCTCTGATAGGGTACAAACAAATTTAGTAAGTGGTGAGTTAAATAACCCAAGTAACGTAGCGCGTGCCTCATCAAGTGATGGCAAACTTGCAAGTTTAGAAATTTCAGATGGTTCTAAAAGATTTCCATCTAAAGAAATAAGCTTAACTGCGAGTTTTTTATTGTCTTTTGCAAAATTGCGAACAACTTTCGCTGCACTTCCAGGTTCATTATTTGAAAATACTAATAGTAATGGTCCGACTAAGTTATTGCGCATACACTCAAATTGAGTATTTTCTAGCGCTCGACGTGCAAGAGTATTACGCACCACCTTTAGGTAGACTCCTGCTTCGCGTGCTGCATTACGCAGTTCAGTCATTTCAGTCACTGTTAAACCAATATATTCGGCCGCAATCGCAGAAGGAGCCTCTGTAGCAATACTATTTACCTCTTCGACAATTGCTTTTTTTGCATCAAGAGTAAGACCCACTCTTCGCCTCCTTTGTTACAAATTCATATGCACATAATCTAAGGTGCATACATTGATTTAATAATCTATTCAGAAATAACTCCCAAATAGACGGTTTACGGTGACAAATAAAAATTATCCTGTTATCTGCTAACACCGCCTGCGTGGGCAAAGTTTAATTCCATTAAGACATCTAAAAAAAGAATGTCGCCCACGGTCTTTGACGTCTGGTAGTTAACTACCAATCACAAAGTCTTTAAAGAAACACTACTAATAAAAAAACTAATTTCGAGTAGTGTTTGTAATTCTCTATAAATCGTTTAATTCAGCCTTATTATTTAAATTGATAAACTAGTCTGATCTATCAATAAACCAGGACCCATCGTTGTTGATAAACTTAATTTTTCTAGATAGGTGCCTTTAGCGCTACTTGGTTTTATTTTTACCAAGTCCGTTAATAATGTGTGCAAATTTTCGATTAATGAATCAGAATCAAAAGAAACCTTGCCTATTACGCAGTGAATAATGCCATTCTTATCAGTTCTATAACGCACCTGTCCGCCCTTCGCATTTTTAACTGCTTGTTCAACATCCTTAGTTACTGTGCCAACCTTTGGGTTTGGCATTAAACCGCGAGGACCTAAAGCCTTGCCGAGTTTACCAACAATCGGCATTGCGTCAGGTGTAGCTATCACAACACCGTAATTGATGTCTCCTTTCTGCATTGCCTCCGCGAGGTCTTCAAAACCTACCGTATCTGCCCCGGCTGCTTTAGCTATCTTTGCATTTTCACCTTCTGCGAATACCGCAACTCTGACAGTTTTCCCAGTTCCTTTTGGGAGGACAGTCGAACCACGTACCTGTTGATCTGATTTGTGTGCATCAACTCCCAAGTTAACTGCAACTTCAACTGACTCATCAAATTTCACCGATGAAACTTCTTTTAGTAAATTCACAGCATCTTGAACAGAATAATATTTACCTTTTTCGACTTTATCCTGAAAAGCATGAATACGTTTAGATAACTTAGCCACTATGATTTCGCCTTAATATCGGTTTCGATACCCATACTACGAGCGGTTCCTGCTATTGTTCTTACAGCTGCATCAACACTAGCAGCCGTTA
>JAAZZI010000063.1:0-2507 GCA_014239225.1 Gammaproteobacteria bacterium | reverse complement strand
TGGTGTACCGCTACCACTTTTGCCCCCCGCCGCCTTTTTTAAAAGTATAGAGGCTGGGGTAGTTTTACTAACAAAAGTAAAACTCTTGTCGGAATAAACGGTAATAATTACAGGCACGGGTAATCCTGGTTCCACATTTTGCGTTTGAGCATTAAATGCTTTACAAAACTCCATAATATTTAGACCATGCTGGCCTAAGGCTGGTCCTACAGGAGGGCTTGGATTTGCCTGTCCAGCAGGCACCTGTAACTTTATGTAACTCTGAATTTTCTTAGCCATCACTTACTATCCTTATATGGGTTCAAGCGCCTTTCGGCTCCCCTTGCCTCAAAAACATAAAGTAATTAATCTTAATTAATTACTTTAAAATTAAATTCAATTTAAAAATTATTCTTTTGCAACTTGCCCAAATTCAAGTTCAACTGGCGTAGAACGCCCAAATATTAAAACGGATACTCTTAAACGACTTTTTTCATAATTCACTTCTTCAACAACACCATTAAAGTCAGTAAAAGGGCCTTCTTTAACTCTAACAACCTCTCCTGGTTCGAATAAAATTTTGGGTCTTGGTTTATCAACGCCTTCTTCAACTCGTTGTAAAATTGCATCGGCCTCTTTATCTGTTATCGGAGCTGGTTTATCGCTTGTGCCGCCAATAAAACCAAGCACTTTCGGCGCTTCTTTTACTAAATGCCATGTATCTTCGTTCATTTCCATTTTTACTAAAACATAGCCTGGGAAAAACTTCCGATCACTCTTACGTTTTTTACCGTCTCGCATCTCAACCACTTCCTCCGTTGGCACGAGAATTTCTGCAAACATATCATTAAGACCGCTATCTTCAATTCTTTCCTGTAAAGTTCGCCTTACTTGATTTTCAAAACCAGAGTACGCGTGAACTACATACCATTTCTGAGTCATAAGTTAGCTGCCATGCCCCATCAATAAACCAATTGACCAACCCAGAAACATATCTAATAGCCAAAGTATAATTGCAACTATAATAACCATTATTACAACTATTAAGGTTGTTTGTATCGTCTCCTGTCTCGTCGGCCATACAACCTTGCGTACTTCAATTTGAGCATCATGGAAATAGCTCCATATTTGCCGTCCTTTTGCGGTTTGTAAGGCTATTGCAATACTAATGCCGGCGCCTGTAAGTAAAGCGATGACTCTAAATAACAGTGAGTAATCAGTGTATACATAAAAACCGACCAAATCGGCTATTACAATTAATAGCGCTAATCCGAGCTTAAATGTATCCAATTTTTCGTTACTGGCTTCTATATCAGAATTCATAAACTAATTAATTTAGTCCTTAATCAATATAAATAGTGCTTCAAATGGCAGGCCAGGAGGGAATCGAACCCCCAACCTGCGGTTTTGGAGACCGCCGCTCTGCCAATTGAGCTACTGGCCTATTTAATATTTAAAATAAGCTACCTTTATTTACTCAATAATTTTAGAGACAACGCCCGCACCTACGGTACGACCCCCTTCTCTTATTGCAAAACGTAAGTTATCTTCCATCGCAATTGGGGCTATTAGTTTTACCTTTATCTTGATGTTATCACCAGGCATGACCATTTCTGTCCCTGATGGTAACTCAACGGCGCCTGTCACATCTGTAGTCCGGAAATAAAACTGTGGCCGATAATTAGCAAAAAATGGTGTATGTCGACCACCTTCATCTTTACTTAAGACATAAACTTCTGCCTCAAAATAAGTATGTGGCGTAATTGAACCAGGTTTGCATAGAACTTGACCACGCTCAACCTCTTCGCGTTTAGTTCCGCGTAATAATACACCTACGTTGTCGCCTGCTTGACCTTCATCAAGTAATTTACGGAACATTTCCACACCAGTACATGTGGTCTTTTGTGTGTCTTTAATCCCGACAATTTCAATGTCTTCATTCACTTTTACGATACCGCGTTCAACTCGACCAGTAACGACAGTACCACGTCCTGAAATTGAAAATACATCTTCGATCGGCATTAAAAATGGTTGGTCAACAGGGCGTTCTGGTACCGGAAAGTAACCGTCCATCTCTGCTACTAATTTTTCAATTGATGGAATTCCAATGTCTGAAGTATCTCCCTCTAAGGCCTTAAGTGCTGAACCTGTGATAATCGGAGTTTTATCGCCAGGAAATTCATACGAATCTAAAAGTTCACGCACTTCCATTTCAACTAATTCTAATAATTCTGCATCATCAACCTGATCAGCCTTATTTAGATATACAATAACGAATGGTACGCCCACCTGTTTTGATAAAAGAATATGTTCACGTGTTTGTGGCATAGGACCATCTGCTGCACTACAAACCAATATTGCGCCATCCATTTGCGCTGCTCCGGTAATCATATTTTTTACATAATCAGCATGGCCCGGACAGTCAACATGGGCATAGTGTCGAGCGTCGCTCTCATATTCAACATGTGCGGTCGCAATTGTTATCCCGCGTTCCCGTTCTTCAGGTGCGTTATCAATTTGATCATAGG
>JAAZZI010000062.1 GCA_014239225.1 Gammaproteobacteria bacterium | reverse complement strand
TTTAGCAGAAGTTTACATAGACATAGAAAATAATATTCTTTACCTTGCCTACACTAACACCAGCCATCTCAACATGTGCTCCTTTTTTTAATCCCGATGCTGAGGTAAATTCAGCTTTTATTATGTATTGTGTATTATTTAATAATCCAAAATCACCCATACGTAGGGCAAGAAAGGTTATTGTAATTATTCCAATGAGTATAAATATACCGACAAGAATTTCTGTATGTTGTTTTTCAATCATAATTGTAGTTTACAGCATCAAAGCACTGAGTAAATAATCACTAAATAGAATAGTAATTGATGCTATTACCACTGCTTCGGTCGTAACTCGGCTTACTCCTTCAGAGCCATAAGCTCCATTTTTATCAAGATGGAGATTAAAGCCCTTCTCACAAGAAATCCAAACTATTAGCAAGCCAAAGACAATTGACTTAATAAAGCCCATTAATAAATCACGACTTAGCACCGTGTCATTCATGTTTTGAAAATAAGAACCCGCACTAACATCAAATAGTATAACGCCTACAAAGTATCCGCCAAATATACCAACAACAATAAATATAGTGGTTAGTATTGGAACGCAGAGGACACCCGCTAGTATTCTTGGGGAAATTAGAAATCGATAAGGATCAATTGCCATGCATTCTAAGGCATCAATTTGATTTTCAATTCTCATAATTCCGATTTCAGCGCACATTGCTGAGCCCGTTCGACCAATTACCATTAGTGCAGTTAATACTGGACCTAATTCTCTAGTTAGACTCAATCCAACAGCCGAACCCAGTAAACTAACAGAGCCAAAACGAACAAGTGTGTCATAGAATTGTAAAGCGATTACCATCCCTACAAATAAGCCAGCAATAATAATAACTAGCATTGATCGCGCACCTACAAATAGGATCTGCTTTAGTAGTAAATTCAGCGAATATGGAGGAATAAATAACGAGCAAATTGTTTCATACAAAAAAATTCCAGCAATACCAAGGCGGATTAATAGATTATTTAATATTGATTCATTTGAGTGACGAGAAGCCATAATTAATTTCTCGTTAGTCTATTTAGATAATCATCCGCATCTACAGTATCGTTGATAGCACGGCGTTCTAGCATGTTTATAATTCTTGGATCATGTGATTTTTTTATTACTTCTTTATTACCCGTCATGATTATTTCACCTTTATCTAGAACTGTTATTCTATCGGCAATTTTAAATGCACTTTCAATGTCATGCGTAACAATGATAATTGACATATTAAGTGCATCACGTAATTGCAAAATTAAATTATCGAGATGTGCTGAAGTTATCGGATCTAATCCGGCAGAAGGCTCGTCAAAGAAAAGTAACTCGGGTTCCATGATAATGGCTCTTGCTAGCCCCGCCCGTTTTAACATACCGCCAGATAACTCTGACGGCATTAATGATTCAGTACCACTCAACTGCATTAATTCAAGTTTCAGTCTACTCATAATGTGAATTGTTTTTTCATCAAGCTCGGTATTTTCATGTAGTGGGAGTTCGATGTTCTCGCGAACAGTCATTGAACTGAATAAGGCCCCATTTTGAAATGCAACACCAATGCGTTTACGTAATTTGTATAGATCTTTTTTATTTAGCTTCGATATTTCTTTGTCTAATAATCTTATTAAACCAGTTTTTGTTTTTTCTAAGCCAAGAATATAACGTAGCAGCGTACTTTTCCCTGATCCGCTATGCCCCATAATCACCATAATTTCTTTATGTGACACATTTAAATTAATATTAGATAGAATTTTTTTGTTACCGTACCATGTATTTAGATTGGAAACTTCGAGCACATTTTTTGAGTTTATGTTTTCCATAATGAATACCAATATGACTTGAGCGTGATAATAATACAAGAAAATATCTGATATGTGTTAAAATCAAGCTTAGCTAATTATATTAAATAGCATAATGACAAGTATTTCTAATTCAACATCTCAATTAAAAGAATTGATGCAAAAACCTGGAATTATAAAGATGCTGGGTGCACATGATGTTCTCACTGCAGTTCTCGTTGAGCAGTGCGGTTTTGACTCAGTTTTTATTGGCGGCTTTGGCACAAGCGCGAGTCTTTATGGTCTACCGGATTTAAATTTTTTGGGGATGACTGAAATGGTTGATGCAACACGCCGTATGACACATAGATTATCTATTCCAGTAATTGCTGATGCTGATACTGGTCATGGGGATTTACATAATGTAATGCGCTGCGTTAATGAATTTGAAGGCGCTGGCGCTGCAGGTATCATTCTTGAAGATCAAGTATTCCCAAAGCGTTGCGGGCATTTTGGCGGTAAAGAAGTAATTTCTGCCGACGATATGATTAAAAAGTTTAAAGCGGCTGTAGATGCACGTGAAAACAATGATTTTTTATTTATAGCACGAACGGATTCTAGAGAAACTGATGGATTAGATGTTGCAATTGATCGAATCAATCGCTACTGCGATGCTGGTGCTGATATTGCATTTATTGAAGCACCTTTATCGATAAACGAATTAGAAGAAATATGTAAGCGTATTGATTATCCAAAGTTTGTTAATATGCTTGCGTTTGGCAAGACCCCAATATTAAGCGTTGCTGAATTAGAAGAGATGGGTTTTAAGATGATGGTGGCTCCAATTGATTCCGTTTTACTTACAGCTCATGCTATGCGTGAAATGGCTGAAGTTTTTAAGCGGGATGGGCACACTAAAAATATGGCCAATATTATGGTAGGTTTTGATGAAATCAAAGACATTCTAGGCTTATCTGATTATCTTGAATTAGATAAAAATCTAAAATGATTTTTTCATGTCAGAGCAAATAATTTTAATATGTAAAAATATTAGTTATTTATTATTTAATCGAAATATTTTCTTAAGTATTTTATTATTTTTTTTATGTACATGAAAAATGCTTTGTCTATAACCATAAGGTTTCCAAGCGGGGGAAATCACATTTGGCATATCTGTTCGATTTAATAAATTAGCTGGTGCTAGTGTAAATTCTCCGTAGCGTTCATTAACATAATCAATTGTTTTATTCAGTTTATCTTGCTTATTATTGTTATCTTTATTGAATAAATCAATTTGACCTTTTTCCTGAAGCGGATTTAATGCAGTTACTTGTATTTGATATATACCTTCACCACGCCAATATTGTTTTAAAATTATTTTACAAAGTGCTGCGATTTGGCGACCGTCATTAGTAGGCAGCGCTGTTTTTATTTTTTTACTACCTATCCAACCATTATTTGTTTTTAATCCAATAAAAAATTTTTGGGCACATAAAGCATTCCTTCTTAATCTCTGAGCAACTTTTTCTGACATGTGAACCAGATACATGTATATGATATTTTTTGATTTTGTATTGGGAGGCGTAACTTTTCCATGACCAATAGTTTTAGGCATTCTGACGTCATTTTTAACTTTTTCAGGATCTTTGCCTTGGCACATACACCATATCCTTCTTCCTGGATTGCCAAAACGCTGCCCCAAAATTCCAATAGGCATTTTTCCGACATCCCCACATGTAAAAATACCCCTCTTAGCTAGAAATGTGCCAATCCCTTTATTAATTCCACAGAGCTCCATCACAGAAATATCTTTAAGCACCTTTTCGGCATCCCATGGAGGAATGACCGTCAAACCATTTGGCCTATGAAGTTTTGCAGCATATTTCGCTGTAGTCTTATCACCGCTTATTCCTACTGAACAATGCACGCCAGATACGCTAAATACCTTTTCTTTTATTTTTTTACCAATACTTTCAGGGCTATCCCAAATTCTTTTACAATGAGTCATATCAAGAAATGCTTCATCAACAGAGAAAATTTCTATATCAGGAGTGATCTCATGAAGAATAGTCATAATGTCGGTTGATATTTTGCTATATAAAATAGGATTAGATGGAAGCTGAATAAAAGTTGGACAACGTTTTTTTGCTTCTTTGACACGCATACCAGTATGTATTCCATATGATCGTGCTTCATATGAACAGGTAATAATACAATTTCCTTTTATTCCATTAGTAATCCCAATAGGTTTACCGATAAGGCTTGGATTTCGTACTTGTTCAATGGAAGCAAAGAAGGCATTCATGTCGGCCAATGCGATAACACGAGGCCAGTTTCTTAGTGTCATTTTTTCTCCAAAATTAAAGCTTATTATAAGAGAACATTTAGAGAAAATTCAAGGTAAAATTACTATCTCAATTCTTACTATAATTTATAACTTTATGAATTAATTAATAATTTTTAGAAATTAGCTATTTTAGTTTTTTAATGGGAAATAAATTTTCCATATGCTCGGCATCCTTCCCCTACTTCAATTTCAGATATAACTTTTAGAGTAGGTATGTCGATGACGGAGATAATATTATCAAACCAGTTTGCAACGTAGAGATGAATATTGTTAGGGTGTAGGTCAATTCCTTCTGGGTATTCACCAACATTAATAGTTTTAACAGTTTTCATTTCATTTAGATTAATAACAGAAACTGTATTTGAACGTTGATTAGTTACAAATAAACGTTCATCTATATTATCAACAGCTATAGCATAAGGAAAATTACCCACTTGGATATTCATTATTTTTTTTGTAAGAAGATTAATAACACTAACGTTATTTGAACGCACATTAGCACTATAGAGCTCATTTCTTTTTGCATTCAATGCTAATCCAAAGGGCGCTATACCCACCTCTATGCTATCAACAATTTTATTTTCAGAAAGATTTATAATCATAACTGTATTTTCATCGCGATTTGCAACATATAGAAATTGTCCGTCAGGACTGACTGCTAAACCAGACGGAGAATCGCCAACCTTAATTTTATTTCTAATTGATAATGAAGCGGTATCAACTATAAAAATACTATCTTCATACCAATCAGCGACATAAACAGATTGATCATTTGGACTAATTGCGATGGCTAATGGGCCACTACCTATTTTTATTGTTTTAATATTTGTTAATGTTTTTGTGTCAATAACAGAGATATTTTTACTTTCAGGATTACTAATATATACGCGTTTTCCATTACTACTGACAACAACCCCCGACTGAATTAACAGATAAAGCCTGTATTGATGCAGTTACAATACTTTATAAAACTGGGCTAGAAAACCTAAAAAAACTTGCAGAGAAATAATAATACAGAGTTAAAATAAAAAAATTGTCTTGTGCAAAAATTAGTATTTTTTCTTTTATTCTGCTGGGTTCATGGGCTATATGCTCAGCCTTATGCATATATCACAAATCAAGGTGATAATTCTGTTTCGGTAATTGACACTAATACTAATACAGTTATTCAGACAATAGCTGTAGGGCATCGCCCTGCTGGAGTTGTCGTCAGTAGTAATGGAAAACGCGTATATATTAGTAATCCTGA
>JAAZZI010000061.1 GCA_014239225.1 Gammaproteobacteria bacterium | reverse complement strand
AACTGTTCCACTTCCGTAACCACTTACGCTTGAACTGGTATTTTTATCTTTAGATGATTTATTTACATTTTCCTGAGACATTAATGCCCTCCAAGATAAGCATCTATAACACGCTCATCATTTTGAAGTTCACTTGGTTTTCCACTTGCGAGCATTTTACCATTAGAAAGACAGTAGATATCAGAAGCTAAATTCATAATTACTCTCATATTATGTTCGATAACACATAATGTAATCCCAAGCTCTTCATTTGCCTTCCTTAGTCTATCTATCAGTCCATTAATTAAGGTTGGGTTAATGCCAGCAGTTGGTTCATCAAGGAGAAGTACTTTAGGCTCATTCATTAAAGCCATTGCAAATTCAAGCAGTTTTTGTTGACCAAACGAAAGATCTCCGGAAATAAGATTCCTTTTTGAGTACAGCCCTACAAATTCTAGCAGATGCTCTGCTCTATCTTTAATTTCTCCCTTTCTGCTTGCAAACATTTTACTTGCCGAACCCTTCCGGTGAGAAATTGAAATTTGCATATTATCAACACAATTCATTTTGTTATATATGCGTGTTTGTTGGAAAGTGCGAAGTAAACCCAATCTTGCAATATCACCCACCCAAAGTTTGGATATTTCCTGATTATCAAATTTAATAGATCCAGAATCTATAGCATGATAGCCAACAATAGAATTAAACAGGGTGGTTTTTCCACATCCATTCGGACCAATAATACCAGTAATGGATCCAGCTTCCACTTTCATGGAAATGTTCATATTTGCCTTAACACCCCCGTAAGATTTAGAAACGTTTTCAACATTTATAATTGGGTTTCCCATTATTTATCGTCCATAGCTACGCGACTTTCTTCATGTGTTTTATCATCTATAAAAATACCAAATTTTTCAGGGAATTTAGTTTGTAACCAACCCATAATTCCCTGTTGGAAAAAAACGATATTAAGGATAATAATTAGTCCTAAAGCAACATATTGCCAACCTAATAAATAGGTCCAGGTAGTCTCTTTCACAAGATGGAATAAAACTGCTCCGATGACTGGCCCCCAAAGAGTTCCTTTACCTCCTAATAGAGCCATTGCAACCATAAAAATACCAAAAGTTGGTGTAGGAAATGCAACTTCAATGGGCTCAATAAATCCTACCATGTTCCCAAAAACTGCTCCAATACAGCCCATGAAAAAGGCTGCTATTGCCCATCCAAATTGTTTATATCTTAAGGTTGGAATACCCATCGCCTCAGCCTTATCTTCATCGTCACGGATTGCATTTATGGCCAATCCAAACTGAGTTGAATAGAGCCAACGTAAAATTAAATGAACTGAAGCTGCTAACAAAAAGCATAAAATATAAAAGAAGATTGAACGAAAATAAATATCGCCAGGAAAAAATGGCATAGAAATACCCGATCCACCACCAATATAATCAATAGTGCCTGTTATTTGCCCTGCTGTTATTGCTACACCTAGAGTACCAATTGCAAAGTAAGGCCCTCGAAGACCAAAAACAATGAAACCTAAAAGTAATGAAAGAATCATAGAACCTAATCCAGCTCCAATAATCCCAAGAAAAAACCCAGTAAAATACTGAGAGTCAGTAAATTCTGGCTTTATAGCACCAAATGCTGAAGTATATTCTCCTACATCGTAAAACATCGATATTTGTATTATTGCAGATAAGTACATCCCAACTCCAAAAAACGTAATGTTTCCTAATGAGTTGTAACCCATCTGACCACCTAAAATATCCCATGTGGACGCCATTAGTATCATCACCCATAGAATAGCCATTTGTTGGGTGTAAGCAGGCAACAAAATTGGCCCCAAAATAGAAGCTGCTAAAATTATAATATATAGGATTAGTGTATTTCGAGACATTATCTTACTGCCTGTCTATTTTTGCGCATTTGTATTTGTCTCCACATAAGGACTACTAGCAACATTACTACAGCTGCTGCTATTTCATATTCTACTCCAAGAATAATGCTTGTATACTTTTCAATTAGACCCAGTACAAAGCCTGTTCCAATGACTGCTGGTAAGTTCCCTAAACCTGCTGCAGTAACTATTGCAAAAGTTCTCAAAGAATAAGTGATGCCATAAAAAGGTTGTAAAACCCAAATAATAGATACCATTACACCAGCCACACCACAAATGGCTGCATTTAAAGCAAAAGTAAAGGCGTAAACATTATCAGTATTAATACCTAAAACTCTTGCTGCTCGTGCATCTTGAGCTGTTGCCCTTATTGCTTGACCCATCCTTGATTTTTTCATGAAGATAGTAATTATTAAAGCAAAAATTGCAGCTAATATTAATGATATAATTTTTGCCATTGGTACAGTGATAAAATCAAAAAATTCATAAATTGGAAGCTCCGGATCAATTATTCTTACTTCAGGTCCATATATCAAATTCATAACTTGTTGCATGAGAAGAGAAAGTCCAAAAGTTGCAAGTAAAGAAACGAACATGTCATTGTCTATAACCCTCTTGATAATAAGTTTATAAACAGCCCATCCATAAGCAAACATTAAAATTAATACGATCGGTATCGAAATAATTGGATGTATACCAAGATATTCATGGAGACCTAGAGCAATAAAACCTCCCATGATAACAAAGTCACCTTGTGCAAGATTTTTTACATTCATTACCCCCCAAACAAGTGCAAGGCCATACGCTGAAAGTGCAAAAACAGCCCCTACGAATATACCATCTAATATCACTTGTATGTTCATTATAGGGGCATATACAAATAATAAATTTAAGTTATCTATCATTTTATATTGTGTTAATTTTAAACTATTTTTATTTAGGATTTACTGTAAATATTACAAATTTTAGACTATACCTGTAGATGAATCATATTCAAAATCAGTAAATAGCAATTAAGTTGCGAACATAGTAACATTTTTCTTTGTATAGCGTTTTACAAGTTATTTAGTATCATAAAGCTTAGCAGGGACGTGTAAACAAGACAAAAATAAAGGCTCCTGAGCCCCCTTTTCAAGATTGATGACACTAAAAAAGTAATTAAAATTACACACTGATTCGTGATCGCCAGCTTTGTCATCACACGATCTAAACCTAAGAGCCTTTTGCGTTGTACGAACTTGCCCTCAATGAGAATACAATCGATTTCATACTGACATGCAAGGGATTTGTTTTACAGTACTTATTCTTTATTTTGGGGAGTGTATTTAAAGGTTCGACTTAGTTTAGGCACGCTGAGACGAATGCTTTTCTCTCTGCACCATCCACTATTTTCTTTAGTACGATATATTTTAAGGAGCCCTTGTAAAAGAACTCCTTAATAATAATATTATTAGTAACTAGCCTTACGTGGATGAGTTAAATCGTCAGGAGTTATGACAGCTTTATATTTAGCTGAAGCATTAATCTGGCGCATAAACATTGGTTTTGCAATGTTATTCCCATTCTCGGAGAATTTAATATTGCCATAAAATGTTTCCATTTCTGTTGCCGCTATAGCATCTCGAACTTTTACTTTGTCAAAGCTATTAGCAGCCTCAAATGACTCTTTCCAAACCAAAACCGCTGCTGATGCTTGAGCTGATTGATATGGAACTGTCGTTGGGTAATGTTTGGAATAAGCAGCTTTAAAAGCAGAGTTCCAATCTGCTGCAGAACCAAAATACTTGTCTTTGTTTGGTGAGGTTTCAACCCATTGTGTCGGGCAGAGGAAACCATTAGCTGCATTTGGAAATTTTTCTTGAACTTTAGCAGCTTCGCAGTGAGTCATAGCTACCATAGGAACTTGAATCTTCATTTCAGTAATTTGACGGGCGGCAGTAGCGGCTCCCTTGGAGTGACCTGAAACAATAAGAACATCAGGCTTAATTGCTTTTGTTTTTGTTAGGGTAGTTGACATATCTGCAAGATCAGCAGGCAATTTGTCATCTATAACTATTTTCATACCATACTTACTTGCAGCATCAACAACTCCTGCACGCACGTCAAGTGAGAAGGGATCATTTTCAAAAGCCATTGCAACTTTGACAGAAGAAGGACTTTTGCCCGCAGCTTTAGCTTTAGCAGCAGCCAATTCTATAGCAGGTGCTAAATATTGTTCAGATGTAGAAAGAACAGCAAATAGGTATTTGTATCCTTGAGTAAACAAAGAGCGTGATGCTCCTTCTGCTTCAACCATTGGCACACCAAACTTTTCAGAAACAGGTGCCACAGCTTTAGTTAAGCCAGAACCGTAAGGTCCAAGCATAAATTCAATTTTATCCTGTAGAATTAATCTTTCAACAAGCTGAGCAGCTCTTGCTGGTGTAGACTCGTCATCATAATATTTTACAGCTAATTTATATTTTTTCCCACCAACGGTCACTCCACCCATAGAATTTATGCGATCAACAGCGAGGTCATATCCTCTTTGAGTATGCAATCCATTTGTAGAATACTTGCCTGTAAGTGAAATTGCTGAGCCTAAAGTGATGGTATTTCCAGTCACTTTAGCGAAGGCAATTGGACTGAAAGTCAGAAACAGTCCTGACAACAGAGCAATGCTAAGTTTAAAGTTTCTCATTTTTTTCTCCAATTTATTATATTAAAGCACGCCCTGAATGGAAATGCCAGATTGATATTACTTCCGGACTTGACTGGAAGTAATATTTTATTTACCCCCACGGCAAACAAAAAGCGTACTTTATCAGAAAAATATAAAAAAGTCAAGAAAATAATGTTCCTGTTTTTTAACTCAAGTTTTGTCTATGAAACTTGCGGTAATTTCAAGTCGTTGTTAACAGGCCGCACTATGTTTCATGTCCAATTAACTGTTTATTTTTTTGTCCATATTTTTAGAAGTTCCCATAATTGTTTAATTACTCCGGAAGCAGGCGTCTTGGTGACGGAGAATAATTCACGGATAGAACAGGCTTTTCCTTCAGCAGGCGCAACATTTCCTTAACTGTACGTTCCAACTGTGGATCTTCATTATTGATATAAGAATGTGGAGTGTCTTCCACATGAATATCCGGATCAACACCATGATTTTCAACCGACCAGCCTGCATGATGAAACCAGATGGAATACTGAGGCTGTGTGGTTGTGGTGCCATCCACCAGCTGGTAACGCCCATCAATGCCGATGACACCACCCCAGGTTCGTTTCCCCACTAACTGTCCAAGCTGCAACTGTCTAAAACTTGTAGTAAACATATCACCATCAGAGCCTGTAAACTGGTTGGCTATTACAATCAAGTGTCCGCGCAGAGTATGATACGGATATGACTCCGGAGTTCCCCAGCGTGGTACATCAAAACCCAAATGCCGATGCGCTAATTTTTCCAGAATGAGTGGAGAAACCATTCCTCCTGCATTGTAGCGGGCATCGACGATCAAACCTTCGCGATCAACTTGAGCCAAATATCCCCGATGAAATTCAGCAATTCCAAGCGTACTCATGTCTGGAATATGCAGATAACCGACAT
>JAAZZI010000060.1 GCA_014239225.1 Gammaproteobacteria bacterium | reverse complement strand
AAAATCTACATCAAAATCTGGTAAGGAAATACGTTCCGGATTTAAAAAACGCTCAAACAACAAATCATATTTAATTGGATCAAGCTCTGTAATATCAAGAGAGTACGCGACTAGTGAGCCTGCACCAGAGCCTCTTCCAGGTCCAACCGGTATAGTATTTTCTTTAGCCCAACGTATAAAATCAGCAACTATCAAAAAATAACCTGAAAAACCCATACTTATAATAACATCAAGTTCTTTTTGTAATCTTTGGTGATATTCTTCTGATTGTAATTCTGTATTTTCTTCATGCTCACTTAATATTTCATTTAATTTCTTTGTTGATTCATTAATTAGACGCTGATCTTGAGTTTCATTTTCATCTACTGGGAAATAGGGCAAAAAATTCTTTCCCAAATTAAATTCGACATTACATCTTTGCGCAATATTAAAAGAGTTTGTTATAGCCTCAGGAATATCCGAGAATAAATTTTCCATATCCTCTGAGCTACGGACATACTGTCGATCTGTATATTCCCTAGGTCTTCTAGGATCATCTAAAGTAAAACCCTGATAAATACAAACACGGGCCTCGTGAGCTTCAAAACCAGTCTCTTCTAAAAAACGTACGTTATTGGTCGCAACTACAGGTATATTAAATTTTTCAGAATAATCTAACGTATTACTTACTAAAAGATCTTCATCTTTTCTACCAATTCTTTGTAATTCGAGATAGTAACGATTCGGAAAAAGTGAAAGTAAATTTTCTACTGTCTTATTTGTATTTAAATTACCGTTACTTGTAAATATTTTAGTAAAATTTCCATTATCTGCACAATCTATAACTATCAATCCATCATTATATTTTTTTAACCAATCAAAATGTATCATTGGGTTGCCTAAGTACTGCCCCTCTGTATAACTTTTTGTTATTAATTTTGATAGATTCTTATAACCATCTATATGCTGACAAAGCAGTAATATATTAGAATATTCATCTTTTTTTTCGGTTACCAAGTTTAAATCAGCACCTATTAATGGCTTGATCCCTTGATCACGCATTGCGCGATAAAACTTTATTGCTGAAAAAACATTATTTTTTTCAGTAATGGAGATTGCTGGCATATTCATATTCGCGGCAGTTGATGCTAAATCAGTAATTTTTATCAATCCATCAACTAATGAATATTCCGTATGTAAATGCAAATGAATAAAACTCATAATAAAATTCTATATAAATATATTTTGATACTGGTGAAAAAGTACATCGGTGTATATCAGTGATGCCCAATTTTTCTAATGACTCAAGATGTTGCTTCGTCGGGTAACCTTTATGAGATGAGAAACCATACCCTGGATAAATTTTATCTAGGGCTATCATTTCATTATCACGTTCTACCTTTGCAATAATAGATGCCGCTGAAATTTCTGAAATAAAATTATCTCCTTTAATAATTGCAATTTTTTTAAAATCAACATCTGGTGTATATTTTCCATCTACTAAAACAATATCTGGTTTCACTGCTAGTGCCTCAATAGCGCGCTTCATTGCAAGTAAACTTGCCTGTAAAATATTTAATTTATCAATTTCGCCTACCTCAGCTCTCCCTATTGACCATGCAAGTGAATATAATTTAATCTTTTTTGATAAAAATAGGCGCTGCTTAGCAGTTAATTTCTTTGAGTCACAAAGATTATCAATAGGTTTATTTGGATCTAAGATTACTGCTGCCGCTACAACTGGTCCCGCTAATGGCCCTCTACCTACTTCATCGACGCCGGCCACCAAATCGGCTTTATTTATCAGCAATTCATTAAGAGATTTTATCATTTTTAATTAGTTTTAATACTGAATTTGCTGCTTGATAATTTGCTTTCTTTCTAAGCTCAATCGATAATTTTGCAAAATGATTCGTTAGTTTTTTTATACTTTTCTCTGAATTCAAGAGTTTATCCAATTCTGAAGCCAAAATTTCTGGTCTACATTTGAATTGTAAGCATTCTGGGACTATCTCACGACCAGCTAAAATATTAGGTAACGATACATATGGAATCTTTGCTAGTAATTTAACAATAAAATATGTCGGCCATGAAAGCTTGTATGTAACAATCATTGGTTTTTTAAGTAGCATTGCCTCAAGTGAGGCTGTGCCTGATGCAAGCATAATAATATCAGAAGACTCAATAACTCGATGAGTTTTATCTGTATATATATTAATTTTTAATTTAGGCGTAACTTTATCAGCTAGTTTTTTAAAAATATTCGCAGATTTTTCATTAGTCAAAGCACTTATAAAAAAAAGATTTTTATGTTTACTCTGAGTTAATAATGCAGCTTTTAATAATGGAATTGCAATTCTTTTTATTTCGGTTAACCGACTTCCGGGGAGAAGAGCTATTACTGTTTTAGTTAATGGAATATCTAATTCATTTCTTGCTGATTCAGTATTCGGCTCATCAGGTAATTTATCTGCAAGTGGATGTCCTACGTATTTATTAGGAATATTAAATTTATTATAAATATCTCCCTCAAATGGAAATAAATTTAGAATTAAATCAACTGATTCACTGATCTTTTTTATTCTACCTCTTCTCCACGCCCAAATAGAAGGACTTACATAATGAACTGTTTTTATACCAGCATTCCTTAATTTTTTTTCTAAAAATAAATTAAAATCAGGGGCATCAATCCCAATAAAGATATCAGGAGGATCTTTAAGAAAATGCTTTATTAATTTTTCTCTTATATCTTTTAACTCAAAATATCTTCCTAACACTTCAGTAAATCCCATTACGGATAACTTTTCCATTGGAAATAAGATATTCATATGCTCATTTGCTAGTTTTTCTCCACCGATTCCTTCAATTGAAATATCTTTAACTCTTTTGCTTAATTCATGAACAAGTCCAGCACCAAGCATATCTCCCGATGGCTCACCAGTGACGATGGCAATGCGTAACATCAAATCACTCTAATCTAATATCGAAAGTAAATTTCATTATCTAACAATTCCACGCTCTGATGATGAAATAAACGAGTGCATTACATTTACACTTTTTGAGTCAACAGATAATTCCATTAATTCGTTAAGTGCTTCTGAGAGAGTCAGGCTTTCACGGTAAATAATTCTATAAGCCTTCTTCAATAAATTAATTGTATCGGCATCAAATCCATTTCTCTTTAATCCTTCGCGATTAAGACCGGATGGCTTTGCGGTGTTACCAGATACCAATATATATGGCGGAACATCTTTAACAATAACTGACGAAATAGCTGAAAAACTATAACTACCAATACGGCAAAATTGATGTACTCCAGTAAAGCCGCCAAGAGTTACAAAATCTTGTATAGCAACATGTCCAGCTAAGGTTGTATTGTTAGCAAAAGTAGAATTGTTGCCTATAATGCAATCATGGGCGATATGAACATAAGCCATAATCCAATTATTATTACCAATGATTGTTTTGCCGCCACCATCTGATGTTCCTCGATTAATAGAAACATACTCTCTGATCGTATTATTGGCCCCAATTTCTAAATAAGAGTTTTGATCCTTATTAAATTTTTTATCCTGTGGGTCTTCGCCAATTGAACTAAAATGAAATATTTTATTATTTGGCCCTATCGTTGTTGGTCCGGTAATTACTACATGAGAACCAATAACTGTACCAGAACCTATAGATACATTTTCACCAATTACTGAATATGGGCCAATACTAACATTTTTATTTATATCAGCACTGGAGTGAATAATGGCAGTTTGATCAATCAAGGAATTATTCCATGATTGTAGTTAATAATTCAGCAGACGCCACTTCATTTGAATTAACACATGCAGAGGCATTAAATTTCCATATACCTCTTTTCACTGTTAAGAATTTAATATCTATTATTAACTGATCTCCAGGAACTGCTGGTTTTCTAAAACGGGCTTTATCTACTCCAACTAGGTAGTACAACTCGTTTTCAGATTTTCTAGTTTCATCAAACCCATACGCCCCTAGTAAAGCAGTTGCTTGTGCAAATGCTTCAATAATTAATACTCCCGGCATTACTGATTTATTAGGAAAATGTCCCTGAAAAAATGGTTCATTGCAGGTTATATTTTTTAAGACCTTAATGTGCTCACCATCTTTAACTTCTAGCACTCGATCGATTAATAAGAATGGATAACGATGAGGTAATATGGTTTTTATTTCTTCAATACCGATTATTTTTTTTGCATTTTTCATAAATATCTAATTCTTATTTTAATCCCGACATTATTTTTTTTATAATTTCATCAATATTTTTTAAACGAACAACGTTCCTTCTCCATATTTTACTTTCTACAACAGGCAAACCCGATGAATAAGTGCCTGGAGATTGTATTGAATTTGCAACTCCCGACATTCCTGTAATAATAACATCATCGGTAATTTTAATATGACCGCTTATTGCTGTAGCTCCCCCAATCATGCATCGTTTACCTATAATAGAACTACCAGCTATTCCAGTGCACCCGGCTATGGCGGTATTTTCACCAACTATAACGTTATGTCCAATTTGAACTTGATTATCAATTTTCACTCCCTTTTCGATAACTGTGTCCTCAATAGCTCCTCTATCTATTGTTGAATTTGCGCCTATTTCGACATTATCATGAATCTTAACTGATCCTATCTGGGGGATCTTAATCCACTTGTCTTTTTCTTGTGCTATACCAAAACCATCTGCCCCTACCACAACTCCCGGATGTAGAATCACATTATTTCCAACAACAACATTATGACACAACGTAACATTAGCTATTAACGATACGTTTTTTCCAATTTCAACATTATCTTCTATAGTACAATTCGGCCCAATATAAACTCCCGAATTAATAGTGACATTATTACCAATAACAACATTGGCAGATATAGTAGACAAATCATTAATAACACAGTCATTTCCTAAAACTGCACTAGCAGCAATTCCAAAGGCTTGATTTACAGTTTGATAAAGGTGGTTAGCAATTTTTGCATAGGCCAAATACGGTGTTTCACTAACTAATGCGTAAGAAGGACATTGCTTTAAATCTTCCTCTGATAGTATTACAGCGGAAGCCTTAGTTAATGGTAGGTCGCCAGCATAATGGCGATTTGATAAAAATGATATTTCGCCTTCTTTTGCTTGTCGTAAGGTGTTAACAGACACAATATTACACTCGGATGCCCCTTCTAACCTTGCTCCGCTTACTTGTGATAGTTCACCAAGTGTGGCTGGCATAAAAACTACTCGTTGTAATTCATTTAATTTTATTAATTTACCATTTATTTTCTTTTTATTGATTTTCTTTTTTAAGATAGTCAATAACTAATCCACTCATATCAATTTTTGGACTGGCATATAAAACACCCTCACTCAACACTAAATCAAACTCATTATCCTTGGCGACTTTTTGGATTGATTGAATTATTTGTTTTTGAATCTTTACCATTTCTTCGTTACGTCGATAGTTTAAATCTTCCCTAAATTCATCTTGCTTACGTTTTAGATCTCGTTTTTTTGAGATAATATCTCTTTCGAGTTTTACGCTCTCTTCCT
>JAAZZI010000005.1 GCA_014239225.1 Gammaproteobacteria bacterium | reverse complement strand
ACCTTTATTTGAGAATTTCTTCATCATTTTTTGCATATGATTAAATTGTTTTAATAATTTATTAATATCCTGAATTTTTGTGCCAGAACCAGAAGCAATACGTTTTTTTCTTGAGCCATTAATAATTTTTGGTTCAAATCTTTCTTTAGCTGTCATTGAATCGATAATAGCTACTAATTTAGTAAATTCATGATCGTCGATTTGTGCAGCTAAATTTCCTGAAATTTTTTGAGCACCTGGTAATTTATTAATTATATTACCTATTCCACCCATACTGGACATTTGTTTTAATTGGTCTCTAAAATCTCCTAAGTTAAATCTCTGTCCTTTTTTTATTTTCTTGTTAAGTTTAAGCACTTTTTCTTTATCTGTTTTTTTCTCAACCTCTTCTATTAAGCTTAAGACATCTCCCATACCTAATATTTGGGAGGAAATTCTATCTGGATTAAATAGAGATAAATCCTCACTTCTCTCGCCAACGCCAATAAACTTAATGGGCTTACCGGTTATGTATTTAACCGTTAAAGCAGCACCGCCACGTGCATCACTATCAGCTTTAGTTAAGATACTGCCTGTTAATGGTAATGTATTATTAAATTCAGCTGCGGCATTAACTGCGTCTTGCCCCATCATACTGTCAATAACAAATAAGGTTTCGATAGGGTTTAGAATATTATGAAGAGATTTTATTTCATCCATCATTTCCACATCAACATGTAAACGTCCCGCACTATCAACGATAAGAACATCAAAAAGTTGTCGTTTCGCGGTGGTTAATCCATTTCTTACAATATCACTAGGTTTATCTGATTCTTTACTTTCTAGCCACGACAGATCATTTTCTTTTGCTAAAATTTGCAACTGTTTTATTGCGCCTGGTCGATAAACATCGCAACTAATAAGAGCAACTTTTTTATTTTCCCTTTCTCTTAAGAAAACTCCAAGTTTAGCGCATGTTGTCGTTTTTCCTGCGCCCTGAAGCCCTACTAAAAGAATAACAGCTGGTGGCTGCGTATTTAATTTTAAAGGTTCATTATTATTTCCCATTAGAGTGATCAACTCTTCGTTAACAATTTTAATCAATGCTTGACCTGGCGTTAGGGAGGTTAGGACTTCTTTCGTAAGAGAACGTGTACGAATATCCTCAATAAAATTTCGTACAACAGGCAATGCAACATCAGCTTCTAGTAACGCCACGCGAACATCGCGTAGTCCATCGTTGATATGTTTCTCCGTCAAACGACCATAACCACGTAGATTTGAAAAAATATCTGTAAATTTTTCAGAAAGAAGGTCAAACATAGTAAACTTGGAAAGTATTAAAAATATTTTTCATTATAATTCATTCAATAAATAACTAAAAATCGGTTATTATTCTGAATAATGGTAAAGTATTAAATGCTTTATCATTAAGTACAACTACTATTCTATTGCTAGATATTAAAATTATTATTTATGGATATTCAACCTATTATAACAATATTATTATATATAGCTGCTACATTACTTTTGGCAGCAAATGTCTTCAATATTTTAGAAAAATTCACAAAAAATAATTTGATTATCTTAATTCTTGGTATTTTCGCTTTATCTCTACATGCTGATATATTAAATCAATCTATATTTTTACAAACAGGCTTTGATGTTGGATTTTTTAATATCATTTCAATTATTGGATGGCTTGTAGCTTTAATCGTATTGATTACATCATTTTTTCAACCTATCCAACAATTACTATTAGTTTTATATCCAATTGCTGCAATAACAATACTTTTAGAACAACTCTTCCCAAATGACAGAATATTAGATCAATCTTTACCAATGGGATTACGTATTCATATACTACTATCTATTTCTGCTTATAGTTTATTAATGATTGGTACGCTGCAGGCTATTTTGTTAGCAGTTCAAGATAAATTTATAAAAAGTAAACAAATCTCAAAAATTATAGATATATTGCCCCCACTGCAAATTATGGAACAATTACTTATTCAAATTATTGTAATTGGTTTCTTTCTTCTAAGTTTAAGCCTAGCAACGGGGATAATGTTTATTGATAACTTGTTTGAGCAACATCTCATACACAAAACTACATTATCAATACTGGCTTGGGTGATCTATGCGATTTTACTATGGGGGCGTTGGTCACTTGGATGGCGTGGAAGATGGATTACACGTTGGGTATTGGTTGGGTTTATTGTGTTGATACTCGCCTATACAGGGTCAAAATTTGTCCTGGAACTACTTTTACAACGTGTTTAAGGCTAAATAGCTTGACAAGGATATAGGTAGTTCAGTCAAAATACGCACTGGTCATAATTGAGGTCATTAATTTTTGGACGAAATTCCGCTATCGGTTCTTTTTGGAACCCTATTTTTTTTAATCATCTTCTCTGCATTTTTTTCTAGTTCGGAAACTGCAATGATTGCTCTGAATCGCTATCGATTACGCCACTTAGTGAAAGAAGGTAAACGAAGTGCAATTATTTCAGAGAAATTATTAGAAAGACCCGATCGTTTAATTGGTTTGATCTTGCTTGGAAATAATCTCGTCAATTTCTTTGCTGCATCAATAGCCACGGTAATTGGTATACGTCTTCTTGGTGATATTGGTGTAGCTTTAGCTCCGATCATCCTTGTTTTGGTATTTCTAATTTTTGCTGAAGTTATGCCAAAAACAATCGCTGCAATTAATCCAGAAAAAATTGCTTTGCCGGCAAGTTACGTACTCAATATTTTAATGAAACTCGCATATCCTGCTGTTTGGTTAATAAATGCGGTGTCAAATAACTTATTATCTGTAATCGGTATCAATATTAAAAATAGAAATAATGAAAATATTTCAAGCGAGGAATTAAGAACAATAGTACGTGAGGCTGGAATACTAATTCCACAACGTCATCAACGTATGCTAATTAATATACTAGAGTTAGAGAATGTTACTGTGAATGATATTATGGTGCCAAAAAATGAGGTTACTGCGATTGATTTAGATAAACCCATAGATGATATTGTTGAGCAGTTTGTTCATTGTCAACATACAAGATTACCTGTTTATAGATCTAATATAGAAAATATTATTGGAGTAATTCATATTAGAAGAATTCCTCGGATAATGAATGATAAGGAAATTACAAAAGATTCGCTTATATCTATTATGGTGGATTGTTACTTTGTTCCAAGTGGAACGCCTCTACATGTTCAGATGCTAAATTTTCAAAGAAAAAAACGACGTTTTGGTATTGTGGTAGATGAGTATGGAGTCATTCAAGGCGTAGTTACTCTAGAAGATATACTTGAAGAAATTGTTGGCGAATTCACTACTGATATTCAAACACACAATCTTGATATACAGGCTCACGACGACGGTTATTATTTAATCGATTGTTCAGTAAACATACGCGAGATAAATCGTGAATTAGAATGGAATTTACCATCTGAAGGTCCTAAAACATTAAATGGGTTATTGTTGGAAAATCTCGAATATATACCTAAATCAGGAACAACATTAAAAATTAATAACTATCTCGCAGAAATAACACAAGTCTCAGAAAGCGCAATAAAAATGGCTCGTATAAAAATAATAGACAACGAAGCCAGTAACAAAGATACAAAATTTTAAAGATAATTCAATTTATTCATACAGCATATAATTTTAATTCGCTATATTAAAATTACTATTTTTATTAATTGTATTCAACAAATTGCAAGCGCTTATGAACGCCACACAGTAACTCATAAGGTATTGTTTCAGCGTATGTGGCTATTTCCTCAATTGGTAAAGAACCGCCCCATAAAACTACTCTATCACCTATTTTTGCATTTGATTGATTGCGTAAATCAATGGTCAGCATATCCATAGATGCGCGACCGATTAATGGACAACGAACATTATTAACAAGTACTGGTGTTCCAGGCTTTGCGTGTCTAGGAAAACCATCTCCATAACCGGCAGCAATTATCCCAACTGGCATATTCTCTGGGCATCGCCAGGTAGCTCCGTAACCAACGGGCTCACCTTTTGATAAATATTGAATCGATATTATCTCCGACTCTAGTGTCATAACTGATTTTAATCCATGGTCATGCCCGCAACTATTAATAAGCGGTGAAACACCGTAAAGCATAAGACCTGGCCTCACCCAATCAAAATGAACATCTGGTAAGTTAATAACAGCAGCAGAATTTGCAATTGTTTTTTCTGTATTAGCAATTTTACTAATTTCTCTAAAGGTGTCTAACTGTTGATAAGTTAGAGCATGATTTTTCTCATTTGCGGTAGCAAGATGAGACATCAAAATTGGAGTTGAATTAATATTTCTACATAACATCAATCGCCTTAATATTTCTTCGGTTTTATTAGCAGAAAAACCCAGTCGATGCATGCCAGTATCAATTTTTAACCAAACTTTAATTGGGCCATCAATTTTTGATTTTTCTAATAACTCTAATTGATATTCATTATGAATTACAACCTGCAGGTTTAATTTAATAATTAACGATAAGTCGTTCGGTTTATATGGGCCTTCGAGCAATATAATGGGTGTTGTAATTGATGCAATTCTGAGTTGTTCGGCTTCCTCAAGACATGCCACACCGAAAGCATCTGCATCACGAAGTGTTTTAGCAACTCTAACTATACCGTGGCCATAGGCATCTGCCTTAATAATAGCCATAATTTTTGAATTATGAACAAGTTCTTTTATACGAGAAAAATTATGTTCAAGTGCCTTTATATCTATAATTACTCTTGACGGTCGCGTCATTCATACTTCCCAACCGAAGGACTATCGTATGTTAAAGGGTCCTTAACAAAATTATCGAAACGGGTATATTGGCCACGCCAAGCTAGTTTAAGTTTCCCAATAGGCCCATTTCTTTGTTTGCTAATTATAATTTCAGCCATTCCTTTATCAGAGCTTTCTTCATCATAAACTTCATCACGATAAATAAAAATAATGACATCTGCATCTTGCTCTATAGCACCGCTTTCTCGAAGATCAGACATAACAGGTCGTTTATCCTGCCTGGATTCTAAACTACGATTTAATTGTGATAATGCAATAACAGGTATGTTAAGTTCTTTTGCCATTGCTTTTAGGGATCGTGAAATTTCTGAAATTTCAGTTGCACGATTTTCAGAAGTCCCTGCAACCTGCATTAATTGCAAATAATCGACGACGACAAGATCAAGACCGTGTTCACGGGAGATTCGACGACATCGTGCCCTTAATTCTGCAGGTGTTAATGCTGGAGTATCATCTATAAACATTTCTGTCTCTTGTAATATTCCTACTGTTGAGGTAAATCTAATCCAATCATCGCCATCTAATTTACCTGTTCTTACTTTGTGTTGATCAATATTCGCTAAAGATGACATCATACGCATAGTTAATTGTTCTGCTTGCATCTCCATACTAAAGATAGCAACACTATGCTTGTCTTTTATTGCAGCAGTCTCTGCTATATTTACAGCTAATGCTGTCTTACCCATAGATGGGCGACCAGCAATAATAATTAAGTCAGAACGTTGAAATCCAGCCGTTTTAAAATCTAAATCATGATATCCAGTGCGAATACCTGTTATAGAACTTTTGCTTTCTGCTAGCGCCTGAATCCTCTCCATTACTACGTCTGTATATGCGCTAACATTCTGATAACTCTTTCTGCCTCGCGTTTCTTGTTCAGCTATTTCAAAAACTGTCTGTTCAGCAAATTCAAGAATTTGTTCACTACTTTGTCCTTGTGGATTAAAGACTGTGTCATTGATATCTGAGGTTGCGGAAATTAATTGTCTTAGAATTGAACGTTTTCTTACAATATCAGCATAGGCACTGATATTGCTTGCGCTTGGTGTATTTTCAGCAAGCGCGGCAAGATTGCGCATACCTCCAGATTCATCAAGAAGTTGATGATTTTCTAACCATTCAGCAACAGTCACAATATCATAGGGTTGCCCTTCATTACTAAGCTGGTTGATTGCACGAAAGATAATACGATGATCTCTTCTGTAAAAATCTTCTTCTCGAACTCGCTCTGCTATTTTGTCCCAGGCCTCCTTATCGAGAAATACGCCACCTAAAACGGCTTGCTCGGCCTCAACTGAATGTGGCGGAATTTTTAATGCTGTTGTTTCAACGTCGTTTGAAAAAGATGTTTTTACTGGTTCTTGCATTTAAATCCCCTAGGATAAAATCTAGACTTACACTTGATTGTTAGCGGTATTATCACCCCATCTAACTATAATGTTTTGATCCTAAAACTAGCTCTCTTCTTCAGAAACAACATTTACCGTGATGGTAGCAGAAACGTCCGCATGCAACTGAATAACTAATTTATACTCACCGATATCTCGTATTGGGCCTTCAGGTAATCTTACCTCGTGTTTAGCAAGGTCAACACCTGATTGATCTATAACCGCTTCAACAATATCAACAGTCCCTATTGAGCCATATAATTTACCTTCGGCACCTGCTTTACGTGAAATTGAAATATTTATGTCATTTAATTTTTCAGCCCGCTCACCTGCTGATGCTAATGTCTCTTGATGTTGTTTTTCAAGTTCAGCTCTTCTAGCTTGAAACTTTGCAATATTTTCAGTAGTTGCTGAAACAGCTTTGCCGCTCGGTATAAGGTAGTTTCTACCAAAACCAGATTTGACATTGACTTGGTCCCCCAAATCACCGAGCTTATTAATTTTTTCAAGAAGAATAACGTTCATTAATTTACCTCATTTTTGATAGTCTAAATAATAACAGATTCTAGATAGGGTCGTCTCAGGATTCCTTTTCTGAATCTTGGTTTTTAGTGATCCAGTTGGAAAAAACATCAACAATTCCAAAACAAGCTATAATTAACCCCATCTGCGGGACCAGCATGAGTAAACAATACAAAAAGACAAGCCAACCTACTGAAAGTTTTAACTTATCTACAGTACGATGCGCAAATGAAATTCCCTGAATTAAATACATAAATACTGAAACAATCAGAATATCCTTAAACATATCTTGCCAAGGCTCATTAACTGTTAACGCTAAGACCAAGATTATAATAAAAACTGGCAACATTATTATTGGTATTCGAAGTCTATAAAATTCCTTTCGAAACCCGCCTAAGTTAAACAATCTAGATTGCCACCATCTCGCGAATAGGACGCTCATTATCATATTCATCATAAAGCCCGCAAGGATCATTGCATTTATGAAGCCACTAGTAGAAGCCAATGCTGTTCGATACTCATTGAGTTGTTCGGGGGCTAGTGACTGCTCAAAGACTAAATCTAATCGCTCTTGCCACCATACAGAAACATCTCCAATAATTGAATAAAAAATAATTACTAAGATTGTTGTTATCAATCCTGCAAAAAGGATCAATACGCCTTGACGTTCACTAAAACGTAATATGGCAGATAAAAATAAAATAGGTAGCCAAATTATTAGTACATAGATTGAATTTATATAAAGCGATATACCTAAAAATATAAAGAAAATTTGTAAAATAAGGCCACTTATAACTAACGCGTGTAACGTATAAACAATTCCTTTTCTTAAGGTAAGTAGCCCAACAACTGAACCGCTAATTAAGAATGCAAATGGAGGTAGCAAAAATGATATTAAAGCACTTAATGTTATCGCTGTAATTGCCTGTATTCTACCGCTAAGTATATATTTGCCAATCAATTCTATAAATCTCTTAAGTTAGTGTTAGCAGCTACATTTGAATATATCTTTAATTTTAAAAAAAGAGTCGTTATTCCTGTATTATTTTTACTTAATACACGCAAAAAAGACTAGTGGGCATCACTATAAGGTATTAACGCAAGATAACGAGCACGCTTAATAGCTGTCGATAACTGTCGTTGATAACGAGTCTTGGTACCTGAAATCCGGCTGGGCATAATTTTGCCCGATTCAGATACATAATTTTTTAATGTATTGAGATCTTTATAATCTATCTCATCAACACCTTCTGCGGTAAATCGACAATATCGTTTACGTTTAAAATAGCGTGCCATTTTTATGATCCTCTCATATTTATTTTTTAGTATCTGATGAATTTGATTTTTCAGCTACTCTTTTATCCCCATTATCAGATTTAAATAAAGGAGAGGGTTGGGTTACTACTTTATTTTTCTTGATCACTAAATTACGAAGAACTGCATCATTAAATCGAAAGGCATCAGTTAACTGATTTAATGATTCGCCACCGCATTCAATATTCATAAGAACATAATGTGCTTTATGAATTTTATTAATTGGATATGCTAAGAGTCTTCTGCCCCAATCTTCCAAGCGATGCACTTTGCCTTTATTGCTTGTGATAATGCCCTGATAGCGCTCTATCATTGCGGGTACCTGTTCACTTTGGTCCGGGTGTACCAAAATTACGATTTCATAATGTCGCATTAAAAATCCTCTCGGTTAGTTAGCTTCCTCATACTGCAGAGTGAAGCAAGGATTAAAAGTGAGCGGGATTGTAATAGATAGATTGCTATACTGCAATGTGCCATATCAAGAAATTAAAAAAATAGTTAACTTATTGATATATAGTGAAATTGTGTTACATACTTTTTCTTTGTCTAACAGCCTCGAACAAAATAATGCCAGTTGCGACTGAAGCATTAAGACTTTCGATTCTTTTTGTAATGGGTAATGAGCCTATAAAGTCACACTCATTTCGAACCAGAGATCGTATGCCTTTATCCTCGCCTCCAATCACAATTGCAATTGCCCCTTTTAAATCAAAATCATAAATCGATTCTTCAGTATTTCCAACTGCACCTATTACCCAGATACCCATTTCTTTTATTTTTTTTATTGCGCGAACTAAATTAACAACAGTAATGATAGTAATATTTTCAGCAGCTCCACATGCAACTTTTTTAACAGTTTCATTAACACCAACAGCACGATCTTTAGGAATAATAATTGCTGACACTCCTGCTGCAACAGCTGTACGAATACATGCGCCTAAATTATTAGGATCTTGAATTGAATCAAGAATCAAGTATATAGGATTAGTATTTTCGTTTTTCTTTAGAATCTCATCGAGATTATTTGAGTTTGCTTCATTAGTTTTTTTTATTTCCAGGACTACGCCTTGATGATTTTTATTATTTGTCATCTTGTCTAATCTATCTCGTTTAGATAATTGAATTGAAAGTCCAATATTTTTTGCTGCATCATGAATTAAAACAATAGGCTTTGATTTAGCTGAATCTTGTAACCAGATATTCAAAATTCTATCTGGTGAAGTCTTGATAATTTCCATAGCAGAGTGTATACCATAAATTTTTTCAATTTTTTTTGTCATTAATTTTGTAATTCAAAATCTATTTTACGCTCATCTATGACAACACGTATTAGTACTACCGTTAATTTTTGGCCAAGAGAAAAAATCTTTCCGCCACGTTCTCCAGAAAGTTTATGAGTAATAGGATCATAATGATAATAGTCAGTTGGTAATGTACTGATATGCACCAACCCTTCGACATGGATATCATCAAGTAAAACAAATAAACCAAAAGATGTAACAGAACTTACCATACCATGGAATACCTTCCCTTCTTTATCTTTCATAAAATTACATTTAAGACGTTGTGTGGCATCGCGCGATGCATCCTCAGCTCGACGCTCTGTTAATGAACAATGATCTGCTAATTCCAGCATAGTTTGCTGGTTATAGCCAAATGCTGATGACGTCTCTCCATCGATGACGTGAGAAATTATTCGATGAATCATCATATCTGGGTAACGCCGTATGGGAGAGGTAAAATGTGTGTACACGGGAAAACCCAAACCGAAATGGCCCTTATTTGATATGCTATATTCAGCAAGTGGCATGCTCCGTAATAAAATGGTTTCTAGCATTTGCGCATCATCACGTTTTCTAATTTTTTCTACCAGCAAAGAATAACTTTTTGCCGTTGGCTTTTCATCGCCTTCCAACGATAACCCAAGCTGCGATAATAATAAGCGTAAGTCCTTTAGCTTTTCTTCTTTCGGGGTATTATGAATACGATATATTCCTGGAATATCGTTTTTTTCTAAAAATTCACCAGCGGCTATGTTAGCAACTAACATCATCTCCTCAATTAAACGGTGAGCATTATTTCTCTTAACTTTCTCTATTGCCTCAACACTCCCTTCTTTATCAAATATGAAGCGAGATTCAATTGAAGAAAAATCAATTAACCCGCGTCTCTTACGTTCAATATATAGTAATTGATAAAGTTCATATAAATTATCAAGATGGGGTAATAAATTTGAATATTTTTTTCTTTGGTTACTGATTTTATCAACTACAATTTCTGACATTTCCGTATACGTTAATCTCGCGTCTGAACAAATTATCGCTTTTTTAAAAGATGACTGTTCTACTTTTCCATGAATATTAATGGTCAATTCACAAACTAAACATAGCCGATCAACATTAGGTTTTAAAGAGCATAATCCATTCGATAGAATCTCAGGAAGCATTGGAATAACACGATTTGGAAAATAAACAGAAGTACCACGCAAAAAAGCTTCATCATCTAGTAAACTCTGCTGTTTAACATAATGAGAAACATCTGCGATAGCAACAAGAAGCCGCCATCCTCCATCATGTTTTTCACAAAACACAGCATCATCAAAATCACGCGCATCTTCTCCATCAATAGTAACAAATGCGATATCTCTATAGTCACACCTATTAATAGGTTTATTTAAATCCACTTCTTCTCTTAAATCGTTAATTTCATGATTGATTTCATCTGACCACTTAAATGGTAATTCATGGCTACGAATTGCAATATCGACCGCCATGTTTACGTCATTATTATCTCCAATAATACTAGATACCTTACCAACTGGTTGTCGATGCTTCTTTGGTTGATGAACTATCTCGACAACAACATATTGTCCGTGCTTTGCTTTATTTTTAATTGAAGAAGAGATTAAAATATCTTGGCTTATTCGTTTATTATCTGGAACAACGTAGGAAATTCCGCTTTCCTTAAAAAATTTACCTACAACATGATGATTAGCTCTTTGCAAAACTTCAACCAATGAGCCTTCTCGTCTTCCTTTTTTGTCAGTATTCACCAAACGAACAACAACCCTATCTCCGTGCAACAGCATTCGCATTTCTTTTGCTGATAAAAATAAATCATTCCCACCTTCCTCAGGAACAACAAAACCATAACCATCTGGGTGCCCTATAACATAGCCTTTGAATAAGTCCATTTTCTTAAGTAATCCATAACTTCCGCGGCGATTTCGTATAAGTTCGCCATCGCGCATCATTGCTTTTAATCTTCGGCCTAATGCTCGTCGAATTTCAGGTTCAGTAATACCAAAAGCTAGTGCGAGCTGTTTACGTGTTTGGGGCCTGCCAACATCATTTAGGGATTCCGTAATTTCTTTGCGTTCCGGTAATAAAAAAGACGGAGTTGATTTTTTAGATTTTAATTTTTTTTTAGGCACTGTTTATGCTGTTGGAAATAAATTGGATTTAAGTTTCAATTTTTCTTGATGATTTAGACTTTTAATTTCTAATTCTCTTTTAGAGGCGGCACTACGCGTTGCATATTGTTCCTGATAAATAATTTTAAATGGTCCACGACCTCTTGTATATTTAGCGCCCTTTCCATTTTGATGTGCCCTAACACGATTTGCAATATTATTAGTAATACCTGTATATAAACTACTATCTGAACATTTTAAGATATAAACAATCCAATCCATTTAAGTAAGTGGATTTTTCAAAACAATTGTCTCATTGCGATCAGGACCTGTCGAAATAATATCAATTGGTGTTTGGGTAAGTTCTGAAATTCGTTCAAGATAATTACATGCTTCTTTGGGTAATTTATTATATTTTGTAATGCCCATTGTAGAAGATTGCCAACCTAAATGTTCTTCATAAATAGGTTTGCATTTAGATAAATTTTCGGCATCTACTGGAAGAGTAGTTATTGTCTTGCCATTAAATTCATAAGCAGTACAAATATATATTTTCTCTAAATTATCTAGAACATCTAACTTAGTGATACATAATCCAGTTAAACTATTAATTTGTGCTGAACGGCAAAGCGCAACAGCATCAAACCATCCGCAACGCCTTGCTCTTCCAGTCGTAGCGCCAAATTCACAGCCAATATTAGCAATATGTTTACCTACTTCATCTGTTAATTCTGTTGGAAAAGGACCTTCCCCAACTCTTGTTGTGTAAGCTTTAGTAATACCTAAAACATAATCAAAATAACAGAGCCCAAAACCTGTGCCAGTTGCCGCGCCACCTGCAGTTGTTGATGATGATGTAACGAATGGATAAGTACCATGATCTATATCTAACCAAGTGCCTTGTGCGCCTTCAAAAAGAATATTCTCACCTTGCTCACGCAATTCATTTAGACGCCCAGTAACATCAATAATCATGGGTACTAAAAAGTTGGATAATTTATTTATCTCGGCTAATGTTTGTTGATAATCAATGCCATCTGATTGGTAATAATTTTTTAGTAAAAAATTATAATAATCGAGTGTTTCTTCAAGCTTCTTAGTGAGACGTTTTTCATCGATTAAATCATCTGCTCGTATTGCTCTTCTAGCAACTTTATCTTCGTAAGCAGGACCTATTCCTCTACCAGTTGTTCCGATAGCGGCCTTACCCTTATGCTTCTCACGTGCTTGATCTAGCGCAATGTGATAAGGCAATACTAAAGTACATGCTCCACTTATCTTTATTGATGAACGGGCCTTTATATCATTTTCTTCTAAAGTTTGAATCTCTTCCATAAGCGCATGAGGACTTAGAACTACACCATTCCCTATTAGACATTCTGTACCTTCATGCAAAATACCAGATGGTATTAGATGTAGAATTGTTTTCTTTTTATTAATAACAACAGTATGTCCTGCGTTATGACCTCCTTGATATCGTACAACTGCAGCAACAGAATCTGTTAATAAATCAACAATTTTTCCTTTGCCTTCATCACCCCACTGGGTGCCTAATACAATAATATTTTTTCCCATATTTATAGAATCTTATTTTTTATTGTCTTTTACGACCCATTGATTTTTCTCAAAAACAAGTAACTGATTACAGTTCATTTCACTTGCTGTAGAGTTTTGCCCTTCCAATTCTTGTATCACAATCTTTCCTTTTTCCCGTAATTCAGTAATTTTCTTACTCAACAAATCATCATCATTTATTGGGGCAAGGATTCTATCCAATTTCTTGTCTTTTATATTATGAAGTTCCAGTAATTGCTTAACATCCGTACTAAACCCAGTCGCAGGTCTTGCTCTTCCAAAAGCACTTCCAATATCATCATAACGGCCACCAAAAGCTATTCCCTTACCTTCGTTTGGAACAAAAGCTGTATAAATCATTCCAGTGTGGTAGTTGTAACCGCGCAGCTCTGCCAAATCAATATTAATAGATGCATCAGATTGATCCGATATAGATTCGGTGACTGCCTTAACTTCAGCTATATATTTTGTTATGTTTGGAGATAATTTTCCAAATGCATGTACAGCATCATCTAACACCGTAACATCGCCATGTAAATCAATTAAATCCAATAAGGCTTTGCTATTATTATCGTTAATTTTTAATTTCTTGTAGAAAATTTTTAATTCGTCTTTAGCTTTTCGTTTAAGCATCTCGAAAATCTCTGATTTTTGTTCGGCACTTAATTTAGCTTCAGAAATTAAAGATCTAAAGATCCCGATATGGCCTATATCCATACAAATATTCCTAATTCCCAGAGAGTTAAATGTCGCTAACATTAATTTGACTATTTCAATGTCGCTAGATACTCCCGCATGACCATAGAGTTCTGCTCCCAATTGTAAAGGAGAACGTGAATCACCTGAGTTATTAGTACGACTATGCAAGACTGAGCCAAGGTAACATAGCCTGGTAGGGACATCGCGTTGCAAAAGGTGTGCATCTATGCGTGCAACCTGTGGTGTTATATCGGCACGAATACCCATTAAGCGACCGCTTAATTGGTCTGTAACCTTATATGTTTGTAAATCAAGATCTTCACCAGCAGCTGTAAGTAATGATTCTAAATACTCGATCATTGGTGGGATTACAAATTCATAGCCCCAGGTTGAAAATAAATCGATGAGTTTTCGGCATATCTGTTCAAGTAGCATTGCCTTTGGTGGCAATATCTCATCAACGCCTTCGGGTAATAGCCAACGGTTAGTTATAGTCATAAAGTTATTTAACGCACAATATACAAAAGCACTATGCCAAATAGCATACTAGTAACACCTAAAAATCTTAATTTTTGATTATCTAATTGAGCGGCTATCTGGAAAACTTTTCGAAGACCGTCTGGGTTTAAAAATGGCATCAGTCCCTCAAAAATGAACACTAATGCTATCGCAGCTAAAAGATCAGAAAAGTTAATGCCATACAATCAGTTTCACCGTTACTACCTTTTAAAAACATGATATCAAATATTTCTAATAGAAGAACTGCAAGTACTTAATATTATGCGTCTAATTTTATAGGTTACTTCGATTTATTAAAATATTTAAAAAAATCAGAATTAGGCTCAACTAATAATATATCGTTACCTTGATTAAAACTATTCTGATAGGCATTCAAACTACGATAAAATGAGTAAAATTCTCTATCTTTAGTAAAAGCTGCGGCATAAACCTCGGTTGCTTGGGCATCTCCCTCGCCACGAATAGTTTCAGCATCTCGGAAAGCATTTGCCAAAATAATCTCACGTTCTCTATCAGCATTAGCTCTTATTCTTTCGGCAGCTTCAGAACCACGCGCTCGAAACCCTTTTGCCACACGATCTCTTTCAGCACGCATACGTTGATAAACAGAGTTACTAACTTCTGCAGGTAAATCAATTCTTTTAGTTCGCACATCAATTACAGAAATACCTAATTCATCTGATAAATTAGATGTTGTTGAGGTGACAACACTCATAATCTGTGTACGCTCACCTGATACCACTTCTTGAATGGTTCGTTCGCCAAATTGATCTCGTAATGCGCGATTAATGCGCTGCTCTAACAACGTATTAGCGCTAACTACATTACCTCTTGTTGCAGTGTAGAATTTTTCTATATCAGTAATCCGCCATTTGACATAATAGTCAACAATTACGTCTTTCTTTTCTTTAGTAAGAAAACGTTGTGGTTCTTTATCAAGATTTAGTAAGCGTTTTTCAATTTTCTGTGCGTAATTTACCAAAGGTATCATAAAATGAATACCCGGCTCATTATTCGAACGCTGTATTTCTCGAAATTTAAAAACTAACGCCTGTTGCCATTGATTAACTGTAAATACTGAAAAATAAAAAATTGTTGCAATAACTAAAAATGGAAATATAAATTTATAATTAAATGACATTATCGTGCTCCTCTTAATCGACCATTCGGAATATTTTCCGAATTAGTTGATGAGCTTGATTGATTATTTGAGTTATTGAATTTCGAGCGTGGAGCATTTAAATTTTTCTTTACTTCCCTGTCGATAAGCTTGTCAATTGGTAAATACATTAAACTATTTCCATTGTCATTATCAATTAGTACTTTGTTAGTGTTGGAAAATACTGACTCAATTGCGTCTATATATAAACGTTCACGCGTTACCTTGGGGGCGCGTTTATATTCTATTAATAACTGTTCGAATCGACTAGCCTCACCTTCAGCCCTTGCAATCACACGTGCTTTATAGCCATTTGATTCTTCGCGTAAGCGAGCTGCTCCACCTCGTGCTTTCGGGATAATATCATTGCGATAAGCTTCTGCTTCATTAACTAAACGTTGTTCATCCTCACGAGCCTTAATTGCATCATCAAATGCTGCTTTAACTTCTTCAGGTGGTTTGGCGGGCTGCATTTCAACGCTCGATATATAAATACCTGAAGCGTAATCGTCTAAAACATCTTGAATTAGAACTTGTATTCTTTGTGCTATTTCACTTCTGCCTTCAGTTAAAACAAAATCTAATTCGCTTTTGCCGATAACTTCACGTACTGTACTCTCTGTAACCTGCCTAAGGGTTGGAAATGGCTCATACACGTTGAATAAAAAATCGGTTGCGCTTCCAATACGCCACTGAACTGCGACTTCAACATCAACAATATTTTCATCCTGAGTTAACATTGTTGCCTTATGTGTTATCGATCGAACCTGTCCCACATTAACCTTCATAACCTTTTCAATAGGCCGAGGTAAACGTATATTTAAGCCTGGGTCCAATGTATTTACATGTTCGCCAAAACGTAATACAACACCTCTTTGTTGTTGATCAATCAAATATGTCATATCAAAAATAAGCCATGCTATTAATAAGATAATGCCGATTGAAAATGGAAATATTGAATTGCCACCTTTTCCTGAGGATCCATTACTAAAGATTCCACCAAAACCCTTCTGCATTTTCCGGACGATCTCATCTAGGTCAGGAGGGCCTCCCCCATTACCATTTTTCCCCCAAGGGTCTTTGTTTTTATTGCCATCAGGCGTTTCATTCCAAGCCATTAAATAATATCTCCTAAATAGTTGTAGTATTAAAAACTAACGCTGTAATTTTGAAATCAAACAGATGTTAGTAGCGAGCATCTTTCAACTGCAATATTTGACATGTCTAAGTTAGCTTCCTTACACAACTTATGCAATTTATATTCTTCTAATTCTACCTTCATAACCCAACCACCCATATCATCATTATTCTCTTGTTTGACAGCGCCAATATCAAATAGTTTAGCTCGTAATTGACCAGCAGAAACGGGTATATTTATGTAATGTGGTCTTTTATGTTTATTTAAATATCTATTCATTGCTTCTAATAGCAAATCAACTCCTTCACCCGTTCGAGAAGACAACCAAATACGAGTTATTTTATTATTTTCAGAAATCTCAATACGTCGTTTTTGTGCTGAATGCATATCAATCTTGTTATAAACCTCTATTTGAGCAACGTGAGATGCGCCAATCACGCTAACCACTTGGTTTACTTCATCAATTCGTTGTTGGCGTTGTTCCTGATCAACGTCGATAATATGTATAAGTAAATCTGCCTCCTTTACTTCGTCTAATGTTGCTTTGAATGACTCAATTAATTCGTGAGGTAGGTCACGAATAAAGCCAACGGTATCTGTTAAAATAATGTTGTTGCCATTATCAGTATTTATACGTCTCAATGTTGGGTCAAGTGTTGCAAATAATTGGTCTTCTACTTTTACATTTGCATCTGTTAAGTAATTAAATAAGGTTGATTTGCCTGCGTTTGTATATCCAACAAAAGAAATAACAGGAATATTCTGCTTCTTGCGTTGTTGCCGGCTCTGGTAACGTTGTTTTCTTACCTTCTGTATACGCTCCTTAATAGCTTTAATACGACGACCAATTAAACGACGGTCTGTTTCAAGTTGTGTTTCTCCAGGGCCTCGTAGACCTATCCCGCCCTTTTGTCGTTCCAGATGAGTCCAACCCCTTATCAGTCGAGTTGTCAGATGCTGTAATTGGGCTAATTCGACTTGTAATTTACCTTCATAACTCAGAGCTCGCTGAGCAAATATATCGAGTATCAAGCCTATTCTGTCAATAACGCGGATACTAAAGAACATTTCTAAATTTCGTTCTTGTGCTGGCGTTAGTAAACGATTGAAGATTACAACATCAGCGTCATACTTTTCCGCAGTTACTCTAATTTCCTCGGCTTTACCAACACCAATAAAAAGCCGTGCATCGGCACGTAATCTAGTTGTTTTTATTGTGCTAACAATTTCAAGGCCGGTAGATTTAACCAATTCGCAAAATTCGTTATATTCGCCATCTGCTCTACAATCTTTAAAGTCTACATACACGATCAAAGCGCGTTGTATGGAGTCGGGCTTATATTTCAAATGATTCGCAAATATTGAAAATTATTATAACTTCAATCTTCTCCATCATTTTCCTCATCGGCATGAACGAGCTTTACATTTCTAGTTGGCACGATTGTCGATATTGCATGCTTATAGACTAATTGACTAACCGAATTCTTCAGAAGTATGACAAATTGATCAAAAGACTCTACTTGTCCCTGTAGTTTTATTCCATTTACCAAAAAAACAGAAACTGGTATACGCTCTTTTCTAAGAGCATTTAAAAAAGGATCCTGTAATGAATGCCCCTTACTCATAGGCTATTCCTCCCTCCTGTCTTATTATTATATGAACCACGGTGAACAGGTTTTGTGCATGAGTTATTGTCTGAGTATATTACAAATAAAGAAATTTTTCGGTCAATTATTTAAGATTATCCAAAATTTGGGGAAATATCTCAGATTTGTATGAATCGTAACATTCTGCTCCTTTTTCCGCCCGACACCAGGTTAATTGCCGCTTTGCGAGTTGTTGTGTTGCAATAATTGAGTGCTCCTGCATTTCTTTGTATGTAATTTGATTATCTAGATAACGCCAAATTTGTCTATACCCTACAAGTCTCATTGATGGCAATTTTGAAGATAAATCATCGCGATGGTAAAAAGACTCGACTTCTTCAACCAGACCATTTTTGAGCATCTCATGAAAACGCTGTTTAATACGTTCACGCAACTGTGAGCGATCATTAGGAAATAAAATTATTTTTTTAATAGCAAATGGGAACGATTTCTTTTTGCTTTTCTCAGTTAATTCAGTCATCGTTCGTCCTGTTATTTCAAATACCTCTAATGCTCGTTGTATCCTTTGTGTATCATTCTGATTTATTCTTGTTGCAGATTTAGCATCAATTTTGCCTAACTTAGAATGCATATATTTCCATCCCTCTGTCTCTGCTTCTTCTTCAATTTTTGCGCGAACAAGATAATTGGCTTCTGGTAATTTATCTAAACCATACTCGAGCGCACGAAAATATAGACCTGTTCCACCTACAAGTATCGGGGTTTTACCTTTATCGTAAATCTCATTTATTGCTAAGTAAGCATCTTCTTGAAAACGTGCTGCTGAATACGTTTCTACTGGATCGCAAATATCTATCAATCGATGCGGAACCTTTTCTAAAAGCTCTCTATCTGGTTTTGCAGTGCCAATATCTAACCCTCGATAAACCATGGCTGAATCTACACTAATAATTTCAGAATTGATTTTTTTATGTAAGTAAATAGCTAGATCAGTTTTACCAGTCGCAGTAGGACCCATTATAAAAATAACAAATGGTGCTTCAGTCACAATTGTTTATAGTTAGAAATAAAATATTGAGATAAATAAGATAATTAAAAATTTGTACTAAATTATGTGCCACTATTTCTGGGAATAATGATTGTTTGCCCGGCGCGCACAAAATCTCCTTTAAGGCTATTATATTTTTTCAACATATTCGGACTTACGCGATATTGTTGTGCAATAGTTGAGAGTGTTTCACCTCTTTCGATAATGTGTTTGCGTAATGATATTAATGTACCTTCAGGTGCAAAATCTCTAAAATAACCTTTAATACCATGAAATATGGCTTTAGACATTTTCTTACGATATTTTGAATCCGCCAACTTTTTCTCTTCTGCAGGATTTGAAATAAATCCCGTTTCTATCAAAATCGAGGGAATATCGGGTGACTTAAGAACAGCAAATGGCGCTGATTGAACACTTCGTTTGTGTACTTTTCCAACCTTTCTTAATCCCTTTATAATATGGGTTGAAACATCAATACTTGCCTCAAGGCTTGCAGTTTGAGACAAATCTAATAAAACTGAAGCAACAAGATCATCTTTATCATCTAAACTTACACCGCCAACTAAATCAGATGAGTTTTCTTTTTCAGCTAACCATTTTGCAGCTTCGCTACTTGCCCCTTTTTTACTTAAAACATACACAGAAGATCCTCTTACTTTTGGATCACGAAAGGCATCAGCATGAATTGAAATGAAAAGATCTGCTCTGTGCTCACGTGCTTTTACAATTCTGTTTCTTAGTGTTATATAATAGTCGCCTTTACGTATTAATACGGCACGCATGCCTCGCTCTTTATTAATATCTTTAGCAAGATTCTTAGCTAGCTTCAAAACCACATCTTTTTCATAAGTACCGCTTGGGCCTATTGCACCAGGATCATCTCCCCCATGACCTGCATCAATTGCGATAATGACATCACGTAGTTTAGTTGGTCGCTGCGTGTCCTTCTTAATTTCTTTTCTAGGCGCCTCTTTTT
>JAAZZI010000059.1 GCA_014239225.1 Gammaproteobacteria bacterium | reverse complement strand
ATTTACCTTTGTTTTGTTTTTAATTTCTGGATTAAGCATTATTGGCGTGCCATTAACTTCAGGATTTATTAGTAAATGGTATTTAATCAAAGCCTCTCTTGAGGCGGGTTATTGGGCTCTTGTTGTTATTATTGTTTTTTCATCAGTGCTGGCAATAATTTATATAGGCCGTGTCATTGAGACAGCTTATTTTAAACCTGAAACCAAGAATACTGCCTCACTTAATAATAAGAAGATGCCTCACTTATTATTTTTATCATTATTTATTTTTAGTTTTATCAACATTTATTTAGGAATAGAGACCTCGCTTAATGTTGATATGGCTTTTCAGATTGCACATGAATTAATTAATAAATAGTAATGAATAGTCAGTTACTCATCATATCCGCATTATTATTGCCAATTATTGGCATTATATTTATAGCATTAACACGCAAAAATATTAATCTTAGAGAAACGTGTACATTAATAACATCAGTCGCTTTAATATGTATTGTCTATTCACTTTTGCCTGCTGTTTTAAATGGCGTACACCCTGAATTATACTTATTTAATATCACTTCTAGTCTAGCAATACATTTTAAGGTTGAGCCGCTCGGCATGTTGTTCGCTTGCATTGCTTCATTTTTATGGCTCATCAATTCCATTTATTCAATTGGTTATATGCGTGGCAATAAATATAAGCACCAAACACGTTTTTATATTTATTTTGCTTTGGCAATAGCAAGCACAATTGGTATTGCTTTTTCAGCAAATCTATTTACTTTATTTATTTTTTATGAGTTTCTAACATTATCAACTTATCCATTAGTGACGCATAAAGGGACTGATAAGGTAAAACGAGCCGGGCGTATTTATCTTGGTATTTTACTAGCAACCTCAATATGTTTATTTTTACCTGCCATTATCTGGACTCATCAATTAACCGGAACGATAGAATTTACTCGTGGCGGGGTTTTTAATGGCGATTATCAACCCATTGTTATCATCAGTTTATTACTTATGTTTACCTATGGTATAGGTAAAGCAGCAGTTATGCCCATTCATCGGTGGTTGCCTTCAGCAATGGTCGCACCAACCCCGGTAAGTGCACTATTACATGCGGTTGCCGTTGTTAAAGCGGGTGTTTTTAGTGTGGTTAAGATTATTATTTATATATTCAGTCCGACATTCTTGTCTGACATTATTGATATTAATGTATTGCTCTATCTAGCTGGCGCAACAATTCTTATTGCCTCTGTGATTGCGTTACGCTCTGATAATCTAAAGCGAAGATTAGCGTACTCAACAATCAGTCAATTGTCTTATGTTATATTAGCGACTGCTTTATTAGTTCCTATTAGTATTATGGGGGCAGTACTACATATCCTTGCCCATGCTTTCGGAAAAATTACGTTATTTTTTGCCGCAGGTTCTATTTATACAGCAACAAAAAAAACAGAAGTGAGTCAATTAGATGGTATTGGAAGATGCATGCCATGGACAATGGCAGCATTTGCGATTGGCAGTTTATCAATGATTGGAATACCGCCAACGGCTGGTTTTTTAAGTAAATGGTTTATTTTACAAGGAGCACTTGATATTCAATCATGGTTTGCAGTCACGGTCATTGTAATCAGTACATTATTAAATGCGGCTTATTTTTTACCCATTGTTTACGTTGCTTTTTTTAGAAATTCTAATACCAAAAATGTTTGCACATATAATGAAGCGCCATTTCCGATTGTTTTTGCAGTTTCTATTACAGCGTTAATGACAGTTATATTGTTTTTCTTTCCAGAAGTACCATTAGAACTTGTTAAGTTATTAATAGGTGAGGGTCTATGAAGCAGAATTGGTTTTACAGAAAGTCTTCTATAAAGAAACTTTATATTTCTGCGTTAATTATTCTGGGAGTCGTCCTTTTTGTAGAATATTTTATTATATTACACCCTCATTTTAGTATTGAAAAAATATTTGGATTTCATGCAGTTTTTGGATTTTTATCCTGTATCGTATTGATTATTTTTGCAAAACTTCTCGGTTTTCTAGTGAAACGTAAGGATGATTACTATGACATGTAGTCTTTTTCATCCTGGATTATTATTAATTTTCTCTGGATTGCTGATTCCATTTATCCATGGTTTTAAACGAACTTTATTTATTTTAATCATACCTTGTCTTTCATTACTTAGCCTCTGGAGTATGCCATTTGGCAGTGATTGTTCAATTCAGTATCTTGATTATGAATTAATTTTAATAAACTTAGATTCGTTAAGTCGACTTTTTATTACCGTATTTGCTATTACTGTTTTTACAGTCGGACTTTTTTGTTGCAAGCAAGCGAGCTCAACGGAATTATCTGCCGCATATATCTATGCTGGTGGTGCTATGTCAGTGGTGTTGGCGGGCGATTTGATAAGCCTTTTTATATTTTGGGAGTTGATGGCATTGGCATCAACACTGGTGATATGGTCTGCACAGAATGAAAAATCTTATAAAGCAGGTATGCGTTATATATCCATTCATCTTTTAGGTGGTGTTATCCTAATGTGCGGCATAGCTGGTTATGTTTATGAGACAAATTCAATTGCCTTCACTCACATGCAACTTAACAGTATTTCGACCTGGTTAATTCTATGTGGATTTTTATTAAATGCTGGCGCGCCACCACTCACTGCCTGGTTAGCTGACGCTTATCCTGAGGCATCCTATAGCGGCACGGTGTTCTTAAGTGCCTTTACCACAAAAACAGCGGTTTATGTTCTTCTAAGAGGATTCCCGGGAACCGAGTTACTAATCTATATTGGCTTATTTATGATTTTTTACGGGATTATTTATGCACTACTTGAAAATGATATCCGTCGTATTCTTGCCTACAGCATTATTAATCAGGTTGGTTTTATGGTTTGTGGTATTGGTATTGGTACAGAGATGGCGTTAAATGGTACTGCAGCTCACGCATTTACACATATTATTTATAAAGCACTGTTATTAATGTCAGCGGGTTCTGTTTTATACATGACAGGAAAGCGAAAATGCACAGAGTTGGGTGGGCTAGTTCAATCAATGCCACTAACCGCAATTTGCGGTATTGTCGGTGCGCTTGCGATATCTTCTTTTCCACTTACATCAGGTTTTATAAGTAAATCAATGATAACGCAAGCATCTATAGATGAGCATGTGCTATGGATTTGGTTGCTATTACAAATAGCGTCAGCTGGTGTCTTTTTACATGCAGGAATAAAATTTCCTTGGTTTGTTTTTTTTCAAAAAGATAGCGGTCTAAGACCAACCGATCCACCAATAAATATGAAAATAAGTATGGTCTTTTTTGCTGTTATTTGTATTTTAATTGGTATCTTTCCGAATATACTCTACAACATACTTCCATATAACGTGAATTATCAGCCTTATACTGTTGCGCATACGATTACTCAATTACAATTGCTTTTGTTTTCCGGGCTAGCTTTTTTTATTATGTTGCCATTAATGAAACGGACTTTGACAATTAGCCTTGATTTTGATTGGTTTTATCGACATTTGGCACCGATCTTGGCAAAGATAGTAGTTAATTATTTATTAAATGCACAACAACTTGTAAATAAATTTTTAATTAGTCTGAAATCTAGTTTATCTTTTGATGATAAATTAGATTATCAATTATCAATAGGTAAGAGCGTTGGATTAATTATATTTTTCTTTTCTATTTTATTACTTTGTTTTGTTGTCTTATAAAATTAGCAACTAGTTATTGATATTTCTCTTTATTAAACCAATCGACCGCATCTTTTAGACCTTCAATGGCCGGACGGGAATGATAGCCTAGTTTTGTTTTGGCTTTTTTACTTGAGAAGTACATTACTTTTTTTGACATTTTTACGCCATCAACCGTTGCGCGAGGTTCGTTCTGAGTAATAACCGCTATGCATTCCATTATCCAGGCAATCGGTAAAATTAAATTATGAGGTAATTTAATTTTTGGTGGGTCGATATTTTCACTAATGCATAGGTAATCAATTATTGCCTCTAACGTCATATCATCACCACCTAGAATATAACGTTCACCAATTTCACCTTTTTCCATTGCAAGCAAGTGACCTTGGGCTACATCATCAACATGAACAATATTCAATCCAGTTTTTACATAAGCAGGCATTCGGTTTCGAATTGTATCTAGTATAATCTTTCCCGTTGGTGTTGGTTTTATATCACGTGGGCCAACAGGTGCAGAGGGGTTAACTATTGTTACAGGACATGATTTTTCTTTTATTAGAACTTTGACTGCTTGTTCGGCTAAAAATTTAGAGCGCTTATAGGCCCCCACCATATCTTTAAGTGATGAAGGTGTCGTTTCATCCGCAGGACTACCATCTTCGTTTGTTCCTAGAGTAGCCACACTACTGGTGTAGACAATTTTTTCAACACCAGCGTCGGTTGCGGCCAGGATTAAATTTTGTGTTCCATCGATATTAGTTTTATACATTTGTTCTGGGTCTGGAACCCATAATCGATAATCAGCAGCAACGTGAAACACTTGATCACAAGAATTAACAGCACGTTTTAATGATTCGGTATTTTGTAAATCGCCTTCAATTATTTTAAGATCGAACTTTTCTAAATTACGTTTATCAGCATTCGGTCTTACTAAAACACATACATCATAGCCTTCACTAACAAGTAGTCTTAAAACAGCAGATCCCAAAAATCCATTTGCCCCAGTTATTAATGCTTTCATGACATTAATTTTTTAATTTTATGTAATCTTTTATTACGTAAAAAGAAAATATTGGTGCGCCTAAGGCTGCTGCAAACATAAAGTAATACTCCAGACGAAAGTAGCTGATGATAGGTAAGAGATATAATATGTCTTCAGCTTCAAATCCGATTTTATGTGGTTGTCGCGCATTTTGTTTACCTATATTCATTTCGATATAATTTCGCATATAAAATATTCCGGCAACTGATAAACCAGCAATAATTCCCATCATACACGCATAGACACCCAAATTAGTTTGCATTAAGCCAATACCGATACCTATGAATAGAAAAATATTCACTAATGCATCCGAGATAAGATCATAGACATGACCTTTTGGACTAATTTCATTTTTTAGTCTTGCTAATTCACCATCAGCATGATCAAGAAAGTTTGAAATTACAAAACAAAAAGCACCAATATTGCTATATTTATATTCACCAATCGCAAAAAAAATACCAGCAAAAACGCCAAACAACAGTCGCAATGATGTTAAATGATTTGGAGTTATAAACGTATTGCGAAGTGGATATATTAGTCGATATGCAATTTGAGCATCCCAGGGTTTATCGTCTGTTCGATTAATAAGCATACACTAATTTATTTTTAATGAATTACGCCATATCAGAAATGAAGGCAATATTATCATAGTTGCAAGCATCATGGAGAGTAAACCCAGTGACAAAAGCAGTCCCATACTCGCAGTTCCTTGGTGTGACGAGAATGCTAGATTGCCGATACTAAATATTGTGGTAAGCGTACTAACAATTACACCTCGCATCGAACTCGTCGTATATATATTAGTTTGTGAAT
>JAAZZI010000058.1 GCA_014239225.1 Gammaproteobacteria bacterium | reverse complement strand
ACCTGTCTTAATTGACCCATTTCACAATGAGCGTTGGGAATATATTTATAGCTTCCAGGAAGGTGGTACCGTTCGGGAACAACGCCATATCACGCTTCATTTTGAAAATGATAAACTTGCATACATCTCTGGAGATATTGAAATTTCTAATATCCCGAGACAAGAAAACAAGATAATAACCGAAGAAAACGCAATAATCGTCCCAAAATCTGATAAAGAGGAAAAAGGATTTTTTGGCCGTTTATTCGATAAAATCAATCCGCTAGACGATGAATAATAATTTTATTCATCATAAATAACATTTGCCCTCTCTATAAAAGCATCAACTAGTGAATCTATTATCTTTTTGAAAACTGGGCCAAATGTATATTTTAATAATTTATTCTTGAATTCGAACTGCATCACTAAAGAAACTGTGGAGCCGCCTGCAGAATTATCTTGAAATATCCATTGCCCATTTAGTTCTTTAAAAGGGCCCTTTATTAGTGTCATGTTAATTGATATTCCTTTTCTCATTGTGTTCAATGTTGTAAATATTTTTTTTATTCTACCAACAGAGATTGAAATAGATGCTGTTAGGGTAGCTTCATTGCTACTGATAATATTTGCATCCGTACACCATGGCAGAAAATCAGGATAGTTTTCAATATCGTTAACTAATGCATACATCTGATTTGCACTATACTTAACATCAGCTTTTTTACTTATTCTAGTCACTAAAAAAATTTAATTATCTAAAGAAAATAATTTGAATAATCCCGCTGCATTAAAAAATATAATAATCACACCCAGTGGGGCTACATAGCGAGCAATAAAACGCCAAATTTTATAAGCAATACTATCACCAAGCCCTAGCTCATCAACCGTTGATGATTTTGACATCAACCAAGACGCGAATATAACAATTAAAACTCCGCCTAAAGGCAACATAATGTTAGATGTCAGAATATCAAAGATATCGAAAAAACCATTTTCTTTGATACTGCCTGCAAAAGTAAATTCAAACGCCCAATGGTTAAAAGATAATACTGTCAACAGCCCAAGAAACCAGGCAATAAAGCCAGCGATATAAGCGGCTTTATAGCGTGTCATTTTTCTATTTTCAACCATCCAAGTTACCGCTGGTTCAAGCAATGAAATTGATGAAGTCCAGGCAGCAAACATTAATAATATAAAAAATAAACTGCCAAAAAATGTACCAAAAGGCATTTGCCCAAATGCAATTGGCAATGAAATAAAAATTAGTCCGGGGCCACCAGCCGGTTCAAGACCATACGTAAATACAATTGGAAAAATTGCGACACCTGCAAGAATTGCAACAGTAGTATCCGCTAACGCAATCACAAAGCAATTGAAAGTAATTGATGATTCTTTTGATAAATAAGAACCATAAATCATTATTGCCCCCATACCAATACTCAGACTAAAAAAAGCCTGGCCTAATGCTGGTAAAAAAACATCTGAAAAAAGATTCTTGTCAGCCAAAGAATCAAAATCAGGAATAAAGAGATAGCTAAGTCCGTCAAAAAATTTTTCAGTGCTCATTGCATAAGCAACCATAATTAAAAGAAGGATAAATAATGCGGGCATCAAAAATTTGACGGCTTGTTCTAAACCACTTTTAACGCCTCGAGATACAACATAAATCGTTAGAAACATAAAAATGGTGTGCCAGAACAATAATACTACTGGATTAGAAATTAGTTCGCTAAAAATCGCTGTTGTTTGATCAGCATTTAAGCCAATAAAATCGCCCATACCGGTCTTAAAAATAAATGCTATCGTCCAGCCTGCAATGACACTGTAATAAGATAAGATTATGAAACCAGCTATAACACCGAGCCATCCAAGTAAATACCAATTAGAATTTAGTCCTTCTTCAGCAGCCAAGGTATGCATAGTGTTGACAGGGCTTTTTCTACCGCGACGGCCTAATAATATTTCCGCCATCATTATCGGAATCCCCATCATAACAACACAAAACAAATAAACGAGAACGAAGGCGCCGCCGCCATTTTCACCCGTTAAATAAGGAAAACGCCAAATATTGCCAAGACCAACAGCAGACCCTGTTGCAGCAAGAATAAAAATCCAACGTGAAGACCATTGGCCATGAATAGATGTGCGTATTGATGACATGATACCTCGGTATTTTAGATTACTTACCTCCTTATGGATAGAACACCTGTTATAATCGAAGAATCTAATTTCGGGCTAGTATGAATGATCGGAAAAAAACAGTCTGCTGGTGGAAAAACAATAGTACTCAACAAAAAAGTACGCCGTGATTACTTTATTGATGAACGTTTTGAGGCGGGAATTTCATTACATGGATGGGAAGTAAAAAGTTTACGCGCGGGGAAAGTAGAAATCATTGATAGTTACATATTATTAAAAGATAGCGAGGCTTATTTATTTGGTGCATTAATTACACCCCTACCAACATCTGCTTCATTTATAAACGAATCACAAAGAAATCGAAAATTATTACTGCATCGTACAGAACTGAATAAAATTATTGGTGCTGTTGAACGTAAAGGTTTCGCTCTAGTTCCGACCGCTATGTATTGGAAAAATGGTCACGTCAAATTGGAAATCGGGGTCGCTCACGGTAAAAAAATGCATGATAAGCGGGAAACTGAGAAAAAACGTGACTGGGAAAGACAAAAAGCGAGACTGCTAAGACATTAGTATTCCCCCTTTTTTATAAATTTGGAACTTTAACTACATAAACAAGCTTTTCTGATTTCTCTGGTATACAAAATCTATCGAACATTGATGTTTAATTAATACCTATTCAGCTATAATCCTTGGCCTTTAACAGGAAAGACTCTTTGGGGGCGTACTGGTTTCGACGTGGATATGAAGCCCAAGGGGCATGCCGAGGCGCAGATTACCTCGTAAATACAACTGCAAACTTTATAGTTGCCAACGAAGACAACTACGCACTAGCTGCTTAATAACCAGTCATAGTGCCGTCTGACTGATGTTGTGCTTGTGCACTCAGCACCAGGCGTCGACTCACACAAGATCGCGATGAAACTTGTTCGAGGTGGATTCGTTAAATTTTTTCGAAATCGCTTTCTGTTTTCCCTGCCATTCGGGTAGCAGAAAGTTAAATTAATAGAATAGGCTAAGCATGTAGAACCGACGGTAGAGGATTTGCGGACGCGGGTTCGATTCCCGCCGCCTCCACCACTAAAAATATCAATTGGCTCTTTTTTATTTTTCAAAAACTAAGTTAAAATGAACTTAGATGTAATCTATCGATGATAACTACATGAAAAAATTAATAAAAAAATGAGCGGACAAAATAATTGGCAAAGGGTGTTTCGATGTTTGTTCTTCTCTGGCAGTTTTTTTCTGTCTTCTTCTACATATTCTTTAGATGTTACTGGTGAAAAAGGAGATGTTAAAGAAATGGAAGAGATTGAAGTGGAGGGCACTATAGAAGAAGGTGATCGGGCATACACACAACAAGATGGTAAACGCTTTATTACTAATCCTTACGGTGTAAAAAAATCAATACTAGCGGTAGCTGAGGAAACAAAAGCGAAAGGTGAACGAAAACGAATCAGCACCAGAGGAATAAAAATGCCGCCTGATTACGTCGGTCGCTCAATTTATAGATATCAATATACCTTCCCAAGTGGTGGTAAATTTAGCTACTACGAAGGCAAAGATGGCTTCATTGGTCTAGGTTACCATTCAGGTGATGGGGTAATTGTATTAGATGTATTAGATGGTGCAGGACCATTTTCATCTCCCATGTTATGGGGACCTTACGATCAAATCGTTGGCGATAAAAAAAGATCGACAATGGAAATGATGATGGGTGACGGAAGCCAGGATGGTATGGGTTTACTAAAATCAGGTTACGCTATAGGTTACATGGCTATAATGGATGAAGAGGATTATTCTGATTTAGGAACTGCCTACGGAAATGCAGTAAATGCTGCGGTAAAAGAATTAGCATCTGGCGAAACCGCAGCAAATTAAATTTTTATTGTTTAGTTATTATTTTTTTTGATGCTCCCATTCACGCCAGCCATTTAACAATGGAAAATACAAACCGAGTTTTATATTCTTTTCTCCTAATCCTTCCATGAGCACTGCATACTGTTCGAGTTTTGGCTGATAACGCTGCTGTTGCTCATCTAGAAACGCATCGACACCACCGCCTTCGTGTCGACTTGTTTTATAATCAATTATCCAACGTATTCCATTTTTATCTATAAAAGTCCTGTCTAAAATTCCATTAATTAATTTACTATTGACTATTCCGCTGACAGAATATTCATTATGTTGATCGTTGTGTTCCTTTGATAGAATCCACCGTCCACGCTCATCATTTAATAAATTTGTAAGCGCATCAATAATGTAGTTTATGGCTTTACTCCTTTCGTGGGGTGGCACTCCGCGTTGTTGAAGCAACTTTTTAAAATTCCGCTCTTCTGATATTAAGCGTTTTTTTGTCCAATTATCTAACCCATCCTCAGCAATCTCCTGAATTGTTCGATGCACTACTACACCAACATTTTTGATAGTCTCCCCTGCCCACTCGAATTCTACGAATTCAGAATTATCTTCAATTTGATTTTCTATTGGTGGATACCAAATAGGGACTGCTTTGCTATCTTTTGGCAACCTCCAATCAGCTCTTAAACGCCTCATTTTTTGTTCAGGTATTTTATCTTTTAATATAGATTTTTTTTCTTTTTGGTCTGTGTTTTTAATAAAATCATTTTTACAAGCAGGCCACAGATATGATAATGATGAACCTGTAATTGGCTTATCTGGATTACTAGCAACTAAATGTAACTGTTTCATTGCGCGAGTTGCCGCAACGTACAATATTCTTTTGTATTCGTTACGTTCCTCTCTCTTGTTAATAGCGTCAATAAAATAATATATCGATTTTTTTTCTCCCGGCCTTGGTTTTACAGCAACCAAAGAGGAGCCGGAATATGTCACTAATAAAGGAGATTCAGATGAACCAGATTGCCGATTCAAACCAGGTAAAATAAAGTAGTCAAACTCAAGACCCTTAGCCTTATGCATTGTCATTACTTGTACTGGATTGACGCTTTCCTCTGGGCTACTTGTAAATGTGGCATGTAATTGATCAATACGTCTTTTTAACTCCTGTAAATCAACAATCGTTTCACCCTCGCTGACCTCTTCGAGTAAAGAAAAATAATCTTTTGCATGCTGAAGTTTGTTTTGATCTTTCAGTGTTGCAGGGCCGCCTAATCGATACCAAAACGCCTCTATTATATCCCTAATGGGTGCACCATATTGTTCAATTGCTATTTGCATGTTTAATTTAAAACTTCTTAATCGCTCTTGCTCACCTTTTTCTAATTCATTAATCAACTTCTTATTGCCAATACACTGCCAGATTGTTTCTTTCTTATTTTCTTCACACAAAATACATAGTGATTTCATTGTCAAACCACACCATGGCGCACGAAGACATGCCAGCCATGCAACACGATCGGCATGGAAAAGAAAAGCATGCGTCAGAGAAAGTAAATCTTGAATAACGGGCTCATCACTAAGCTCATGAATATCAATTGC
>JAAZZI010000057.1 GCA_014239225.1 Gammaproteobacteria bacterium | reverse complement strand
GTGATTTATTTCTAGATGCCTTGAAGATGATGATTATTCCACTAATTGTGGGTGCAGTTATCAGCGGTGTTACATCTCTTGGAGATGTCCGAAAATTAGGTAAGGTTGGTGGTATTACATTACTTTATTATGCGAGTACAACAGCTTGTGCTGTGCTCATTGGGCTAATTATGGTTAATGTAATTCAGCCTGGTGATGGTATTAATTATCAAACAGAAACCATTTCTGAATCAATATCGAATAGAGATAATATTAACTTAACAGAATTAGTTAGATCCTTAATTTCACCAAATATTATCTCTGCTGCATCAAATACACAATTACTCCCTATTATTGTTTTCTGTCTTTTGTTTGGTGCTGCGCTAACAACACTAGGAAAAAATAAAACAACAATCATTAACTTTTTTGATGCTCTCAATGAAGCCATGATGAAACTTGTAATATGGATTATGGTTTTTGCACCGTTAGGTGTTTTTTGTCTTGTTGCCGGTCAATTTGGAAAAGTTGGCGGAGGATCGGTAATAAAAAACGAACTCGCAGCAGTTGGTAGCTACTTTTTTACCGTAATCCTTGGCCTAACGTGCCATTTTTTACTACTGTTTATTATTTTAATAGTATTTAGTAAACAAGGAAGAGAATATTTATTTAAATTATTACGCGCGCTATTGACGGCTTTTGGCACTGCAAGTTCATCTGCCACATTACCATTAACGATGAAATGTGCTCTCGAAGCGGGCATTGATAAACGCTCAGTAAAGTTTGTTTTACCGATTGGAGCAACAATCAATATGGATGGAACAGCTTTATATGAATCTGTTGCTGTAATGTTTATAGCACAAACATATGGAATTAGTATGGGTATGGAACAGCAAGTTATTATATTTATAACTGCGACTTTAGCAGCAATTGGTGCAGCTGGGATTCCTCAAGCAGGTTTAGTAACAATGTTAATAGTATTAAATGCAGTGAATTTACCTGCAGAAGGTATAGGGCTAATTTTAGCTGTTGACTGGCTTTTAGATAGATTTAGAACAACGGTAAACGTATGGGGCGACTCTGTTGGCGCAGCTATTGTTGAAACATATCTTCCAGCTGAAACCGCTTCGAAAAATAGCTAAATATTTTCATTAAATATTCTTATATTTGTATTGTTTCTGGCATCTCTCAATAAATCTTGCCACTCATTCGTACTAAGTATACGTCTTAATTTTAGATCGGTTGTTTTTTTTAGTTCTTCATCGACTTCTAGTGTTTCATCATATGCATTTAATATAACAATAATTGCATAATCACCACTACCAAGGCGTTGACTTGTAATAATCGGTTCATCAGAATTTGGTTTTCCTGCTTCAAATATGCTACGTAGAATCGCTCTATTTATAAACATATCATCGCGTTTTACTTTTTCAGTAGTTGTCCATTCAATACCTGAATGACTAATGACCGATTCTGGATTTACTCCAGATTTGAGCTCAGCAACAATTCTGTCGCCCGTTTCATTAATTTTTTCTCTAGCCAATTTAAGTCTGATACTCGCAATAACTTCATCACGAACATCTTCTAGTGGCTTAGTAGCAGGTACCTTGTGTTCTAATACTCTCAGTACAACGATATGACTATCTGATAATTCGATTGCATCACTATTATTTCTCGATCTGATAAGTTCGGGATCAAAACTTTTTGAAATTACAAGAGAGTCAGACAATAGTCCCTCCAAATCATTGTCTCGAGCGAAATAATCGGTGTTTATTATTTCTTTACCAATAGCATCTGCAGCGATTTCAAGATTATCTGAATTTTCATAACTCAGTGTTGCTAATTGATCGGATAATTCAAAAAATTGTAATTCTGCTTGCTTATTCTTATAGTCTTCTTTTACTTTTTGGGCAGAATTTTCATATTTATTTTCAGATCCACCTTTTATTTCAATAACTTTTACGATATTAAAACCTTCCTTCGTTTCAATAACTTTACTTACCGCACCTTCCTCTGAATTAAATAGAAATTCATCTATTTCTTTACCCATAATTCCTTTACTCATGAAAATATGTTCGCTAAATTCAAGAGTCTCTCCTGCTGATTGCTTAACAATTTCTTCAAAATCTTTTCCTTCATTCACAAGCTCTAGAGCGGAAGTGATAACTGCTTCTGCTTTGGTCTTATTTTCGTTAGTTGCCTTTTCACCTGTCTTAACAAATAATTTACGAACCGAACGTTGTTCAACAACGTCATAGTCGCCTTTATTGTCATTATAAAAATTTCTAAGAACTTCCTCATTAGTCTCAATATCTTTAGCTAATTCTTTAATATTCAGCTCTAGATAGGCAACTTTTACTTGCTCGGGCTCGGTAAATAGGTTTGGATTAGCTTGATAAAAAGTATCGATATCTGAGTCACTAATTTCACCATCCTCAATAAATGAAGGTAGACTAAGGATTGTATAAGTTATATCCCGTGATTGTGATTCCAATCTTAGTATATTTTCTAATTCTGGCTCTAATATGAAGGTAGTTTCCAAAAAACCAGCCTGTAACTGCTCAGACAGTAAGTCCATACGTAACTGGGCTTCAAAAATAGATGAGGCCATACCGATACTATTAATACTGCGTTCGTATTTAATACGATCAAAACCTTCTTCATTTCTAAAAAACTCAATATTTTTTATTGATTCAACAAGCTTTTCATTCGTGATATTTAATCCGCTATCAATAACAAGCTGATTAATTAATTCTGACTCAATTAGCTTCTCTATTGTTTGGTTTTTTATAAATGCATCTTCCTCTAAAGAAAGTGAATCTCCTAAAACTGACTGCATTTGTTTTCTTAATTGTGAAAATGATCGTTGAAATGACTGAAATGAGATGTCAACATCATTTACTTTAGCCACATTAAGCTCGCCTGCCTGACCGCTATAAAAACTAACACCCCAAAAAGCAAATGAAAGAACCAGTAAGCCAATTATGACACCGGCTACCCACCCTGTTGCTTTATCTCTTATTATCGCTAGCATAATTTAACTCTACATTTTCTATAATTTAAAATTAATACGGGCGTATCATTTTATGTGATACGCCCGTTAGATTGTATTTATTTAATCTAGTTGGCGGAGTGGACGGGACTCGAACCCGCGACCCCCGGCGTGACAGGCCGGTATTCTAACCAACTGAACTACCACTCCGGGAAGTTATTCTGGTGGGTGCTGAGGGGTTCGAACCCCCGACCTACGCCTTGTAAGGGCGTCGCTCTCCCAACTGAGCTAAGCACCCAAGGGCGCGCTAGTTTAGGGCATCCTTGAGTGCTTTTCCAGCCTTAAACCCAGGGACTCTAGACGCCTTAATTTGTATAGCTTCACCTGTTCTTGGGTTACGCCCCATACGAGCTTCGCGCTGACGCACTGTAAAAGTTCCGAACCCAACGAGCGTTACGCTGTTTCCCCCTTTTAAAGCATTAGTTATATTTTCAATTGCAGAATCCAATGCTCTTGCCGCAGAAGCTTTAGTTAAATCCGAATCTTCTGCAACAGCATCGATAAGATCAGCTTTATTCATGATGGTAGTTCCCCTTCAGTTGGGTTAATGAAATATATTTTCTTACTATTTAATCGTTGCTCAAAAATACAATTACTGTGTCTAAGAATATGCTTTTTTCTAGAAAAGCAGATTAAGTATGGATTTTATACCAACTGCTGAAAAGCCCGTCAAGCAATGCTTTCATCGTTTTTGAAGATTTCTTAAGGTCTTTATGATTATATAATCTAGACTTTGCCTAAAGTATTGTCCCTAATGAGGTCTAATTGAATCATTTTTTTCTTCATTCTTATCGGCTGCAACACCAGATTTAGATTGTTTTTTAATGCTCGGTTCTGGCATTTTTTCTAACGCAATTTCAAAAACTTCATCGATCCACCTGACAGACCGAATATCGAGATTTTGCTTTATATTTTTTGGTATTTCCACCAATTCTCTTTTATTTTCCTCTGGTATTAGTACGGTTTGCAAACCACCACGTAAAGCCGCAAGTAATTTCTCCTTTAATCCTCCAATTGGTAATACTTCACCTCGTAGAGTAATTTCGCCTGTCATAGCAACGCTAGACCTAACAGGAATACCGCATAGCGCTGACACCATAGCCGTACACATCGCTACACCAGCGCTTGGACCGTCTTTTGGTGTCGCGCCCTCGGGAACATGAATATGAAAATCATGTTCCTTATAAAATTCGTGTTCGATACCTAAAAGCTCACTACGACTTCTCACAACGGTCATTGCAGCCTCTATCGATTCCTGCATAACATCACCTAATTTTCCGGTACGTGTAATCTTGCCTTTACCATCTACAATAGCAGTCTCAATTGTTAATAGTTCACCGCCTACCTCTGTCCATGCCAATCCTGTAACTTGCCCTATTCTGTTTTCCTCTTCCATCATGCCATAACGATAATGTTTAACGCCTAACAATGATTCTAGTTTCTTAGAGGTGACAGTAACTTTCTTTTCTGATGGTTTAAGCAAAATTCGTTTTACAATTTTTCTGCAAATATTGGCTATTTCACGATCTAAATTACGTACACCAGCTTCACGTGTGTAATGCCGAATAATATCCCGAATAACACTATCTCTGATTGCAATCTCCTCATTTTTTAACCCATTCTGTGTCATCTGTTTTTCAATAAGATAGTTTTTTGCAATATTTACTTTTTCATCTTCTGTGTATCCAGATAATCGAATTACTTCCATTCGATCTAATAAAGGGGCTGGAATATTCAAACTGTTTGCGGTAGTTACAAACATAACTTCAGATAAATCGTAGTCAACTTCAAGATAATGATCATTAAATACACTGTTTTGTTCTGGATCTAAAACCTCTAACAGTGCAGAAGCAGGGTCACCGCGAAAATCCATTGCCATTTTATCTATTTCATCCAGTAGAAAGAGCGGATTTTTTTTGCCAATTTTTGACATGCCTTGAATAATTTTCCCCGGCATAGAGCCAATATATGTGCGTCGGTGCCCTCTTATTTCAGCTTCATCGCGGATTCCCCCAAGTGACATTCGGGCAAACTCGCGATGAGTTGCTCTTGCAATTGAACGGCCAAGTGATGTTTTACCAACACCTGGCGGACCCACTAAACATAAGATAGGGCCTTTCATTTTTTTTACGCGTTGTTGTACTGCTAGATACTCTAGAATGCGCTCTTTAACTTTTTCCAGACCATAATGATCTGCTTCAAGAATTGCTTCAGCCTCAACTATATCTTTTGAAACTTTACTGCGTTTTTTCCAAGGCACATTTAATAACCAATCTATATAGTTACGGACAACTGTCGCCTCAGCAGACATTGGTGACATCATTCTTAATTTACTTAACTCTGATTCTGCTTTTCCTTTGGCTTCCTTGTGCATGCCTGCTTTTTCTATCTTGTTTGCAAGATCGTCAATCTCATTCGGAACATCTTCCATATCACCTAATTCATTCTGTATTGCTTTCATTTGCTCATTTAAGTAATACTCACGCTGACTTTTTTCCATTTGTGATTTAACTCTACCGCGAATCTTTTTCTCAACATGCAACAAATCAATTTCTGATTCCATTAATTGTATTAGGTATTCCAACCTCTCTTTAACATCT
>JAAZZI010000056.1 GCA_014239225.1 Gammaproteobacteria bacterium | reverse complement strand
GAAAATGCGCTTATAAATACCATTAGAAGAATCCCAATGAAAAAGCAATCTCACGGATTAACGATGACTGCTGAATTAACTGATATTTTTAAAGATAGAAAAGAGGGGGTTAATTCAATAATTGACTTATGCCATGATATTTTAGGAACCAATATTTCATTTTATACAATAGATCATGGACTTAAAAAAATAAATATTAAGGAATCAGATTTCAGTCAAATTGCCTCTGCAAATTGGCATGCAACTAGTACATACGCAGCATCACTGGTTAAATCTGGATTATTTATCGATGTGGGTAGTACCACAACAGATATTATTCCATTTTATGATCATAAAATTCACGCACATGGTATTAATGATCAAACTAGATTACGTTTTGATGAATTAGTTTATACAGGCGTTATTAGAACGCCAATTATGGCATTAACATCGAAAGCAATTTTCAATGATCAACTACAAAATATCGTTGCTGAAAATTTTGCAACTACTGCGGATATTTATCGTATTCTCGGTTATTTAAAAGATTCTAATGATTTGATGGAAACTGCAGACGGAGAAGATAAGAGCGTATCAAGTAGTATCCGCCGTCTTGCCAGAATGTTAGGTACTGATTCAAACACTGACAACAAAAAAAATAATTGGCATGAGCTTGCCAAATATTTTCATGAAGTACAAATAGGAATACTGACAAATGCAATTAAAAGGTTGCTATCAACATTACCAAATAGTAATAATAATGTATTAATTGGCGCGGGTGTGGGACGATTTTTAGTTGAAATAATTGCGCGAAGAATGAATATTGCCTATACCGAATTTAGTGAATTATTTGAATGTGACAATATATCTCGAAATAGTAGTAATGTCTGCGCACCGGCAATTGCAATTGCACAATTAAATCGTCTTTCAAAAATTAAATGAAAATATCAGAACTACCATATAATCGTGATTCAGAAAAATTATTTTCTTTTGTAGTTAACGAACCTTGGAGTATTTTTCTTGATAGTGGATACCCTAGGATTGATACGGGGCGTTACGATATTATTACTGCAAAACCATCGGTAACATTAGAAACATATGGTAGAAAAACTCATATTATATCTACCGATGGAAAAATTACTTCAGATGATGATCCATTTTACTTGGTAAGAGAATATCTGGGAAAAAAGATATCTAATTTAAGTGGATTACCTTTTTGTGGCGGCGCGCTTGGTTATTTTTCATATGACCTAAGTCGAAGATTAGAAAATGTAGTTGATAGCACAAAACAAACAATCGATATGCCTGACATGGCAATTGGTATATATGATTGGGCAGTAATAATTGATCATCATATACAAAAAACATGGTTAGTTAGTTTCAATCGATTTGATACAACAAAAATAATATGGCAAGAATTACAAGACATGTTTTTAGGCTTTCCAATAAATAATGATAAAATTTTTAAAATCAAGTCAAAATTAAAATCAAATCTATCAAAAGACGAATATGCAAAAGCATTTAATCGTATAAAAAACTACATTCATGATGGTGACTGCTATCAAGTTAATTTTGCACAACACTTTTCTGCAGAATTTGAGGGTGACACATGGTCTGCATATAAAAAATTAAGAGAATTTAACCCAGCCCCTTTTTCTGCCTATATTAATCTTCCAACTGGCTCAATATTAAGCTCATCACCAGAACGTTTCTTATGTCTAACAGGAAATCAAGTTGAAACAAAACCCATAAAAGGAACTAAACATCGTTCTGTGTTTGCCTATGAAGACAAGGAACTTGCAGTTTCATTACTTGAAAGCGAAAAAGATCGTGCTGAAAATTTGATGATTGTGGATTTATTAAGAAATGATATCAGTAAATCATGTGAATCAGGCTCTGTTAATGTTCCAAAATTATTTGCATTGGAGACTTATTCAACCGTACACCACTTAGTAAGCACAATTTCCGGTACATTAGCTAAAAATAAAGATGGTATTGATCTGATCCGAGAATGTTTCCCCGGGGGATCTATAACAGGAGCCCCAAAATTAAGATCTATGGAGATTATAGAGGAATTAGAGCTTGATAGGCGTTCCATATATTGCGGTTCCATAGCCTATATTGGATTTGATGGAAATATGGATAGCAGTATATGTATAAGAACATTAATTTATTCCAAGAATAAAATTCACTTTTTTGTGGGGGGTGGCATTGTATGGGATTCAACCGTAGATGCTGAGTATAAGGAATGCTTTGACAAAGCCTCAGCAATGTTAAAGATATTTGAACAAAAGAGCAGTTAATTGCCTGTAATTGTATTAAAGCTTGGCGGTAGTTTAATGCATAGCAAGGAGTTAGTGGTTTGGCTCGAAAATATTTTTTCTCGCACAAGAGATAATATTATTATCGTTGTTCCGGGGGGCGGAGAATTTGCTGAAAATATTCGCGAAACACAGAGACAATTAAATTTTAATAATAAGATTGCCCATAAAATGGCATTACTAGCCATGTGTCAATACGGATATTTTTTAACTGGAATTAATGCAGATATAAAAATTCTCAAAAACACAAAGATGCCATGTTTAGATAAAAATATAGGCGGGTCATTTTTGTGGCTACCAGATGATTTACTGGAAAATATTTCAGAGATTACTGGAAATTGGGATTTTTCATCTGACAGTATTTCGTTATGGTTAGCTACTTATTTAACTGCCGATAAGTTAGTTATTGTTAAATCTAAGAAAATTATATATAACCAATCTAGAATAAAAAATCATATTGTAAATGAAGATGTAGATAAAGGGTTTAAAAAAAATATTAATAAATATAAAGGCGAAATATTCTTTTTGGAAAAGACAGAACACTGTCAATTAGAAAATATATTATCTGAGTAATTAAATTATAATATTAATTGATTTTAGTGTATAGGACAGATAGAAGATCGGTATTTATTCTTATTGAGTATAAAAATAAATTAGTCTAAGCTTGTGTCATAAAGAGAAAAAAGCCTATTTAACGACTTTTGCAATTTAAAATAATTGCAAACTCAGACCTAGTGAATTAGGTCTGAGTTATTGAATAAGAAGGCCTGGTATCCGGAAGAGGCTGGAGATACCAGGCAATAGTCGAGCGTCCAGCTCGACTTCCGCTCACGCGGTCACTAAAATCTTTAATCCCAATTTAACGCGCCTCCTGTTTGATATTCAGTCACGCGTGTCTCGAAGAAATTCTTCTCTTTTCTTAAGTTAGCTTGTTCATCTAACCAGGGTAAAGTTAATTCAGCACCAGGAAATGGTTCTTCATCTAAACCAAGTTGTGTCGCACGTCTATTAGCAATAAATTGAAATTGGCCTAAGTGCATTTCTGCAGAGTAACCAAGTATAGGATCGCGCAATATGTAATTTGCATATGCTTTTTCAGCCTCATATGCCTCATCCCACATATTACGAATATCTTTTTTATTTATTTTTAAATTCTCTTCTTGAATAATTTGTTTTACGACACGTATACCAAAGGCCGCATGCATTACTTCATCTCGCATAATGTATTGAAATTGTTCAGCGGTTCCTTTCATAAGCCCTCTGCGTTGTAATGCAAATACAGGACTAAAGCCATTGTAGAACCAACATCCTTCAAATATTGCAGCAAAAAAGAGATAAGAAATAACAAAATTATGAAGTTCATCAGGATCTTTTAAGTTAATGTCTGAGCGTAAGATAGATTCTAAACGTTGATTAGCCATAGCTATTTTTTGGTTAATTTCTGGTACTACACGATAACGATTATAAATTTCGCTTTGGTTGAGTCCTAAGGTTTCAATGCAGTGTTGATAAGTCCAGGTATGCAATGATTCTTCGTAAACTTGGCGTGCTTGATAAATTTGTAATTCTGGGGCGCTCATTTTTTCCATTACAGCAAGCCCTATATTACGCATAGCCAAAATATCTGAAGTTGTTAAATAGGATAGTACATTTTCATAAACATGCTTTTCTTCTAATGTAAGTTTATGTCGATAGTCCGTTACATCTTGAGCCATATTAATATCTAAAGGCGTCCAGTGATTTTTATTTGCATTAAGAAAGAAAGACCATGCCCACGGGTATTTAAAAGGCGCAAGTTGGTTGATATCAGTTTGTCCATTTATAACACGTTTATCATCCGGATTAACTGGGGTGAATTTATTTGAAACTACTTTTAATCCTGTAGCAGATGATTCACCATGATGAGTGTCTGTTATTGTTTCATTATTATTTTTTAATGATGTTTCTTTTAAGGACTGACTAACAACAGTAAGTTCCATATCATCTCTACTGTTATTTTGATTTTCTAGCGGGTTGTCCCAGTTTAACATTATGGTTATTACCTCACTTAAAATTTATATGTAATTTACTGACATGCTTCACAGTCAGGATCGATAACTGAGCAAGCTTTTTGCTCATTTTCAAACTCATTATTTATTTCTTCTTTAGTATTATTTGCGTTTTTTTCCATATGTGTTGCGCCTAATGAGCGTAAGTAATAAGTTGTTTTCAAACCGCGGACCCAGGCAAGCTTGTAAAGGTTGTCTAATTTTTTACCGCTAGGCTCAGCCATATAAAGATTTAATGACTGTCCCTGATCGATCCATTTTTGTCTTCGAGCTGCGGATTCAACCAACCATCGTGGATCGATTTCAAATGCTGTGGCATATATTTCTTTTAATTCATCAGGTATCCGATCAATTTCTTGGACACTGCCATCGAAGTACTTGAGATCATTAACCATGACCTCATCCCAAACTCCTCGCTCTTTAAGATCTCTTACAAGATAGGGGTTAACAACCGTAAATTCTCCGGAAAGATTAGATTTTACGAATAGGTTTTGGTATGTAGGTTCTATTGATTGGCTAACACCACAGATATTTGAGATTGTTGCTGTTGGCGCAATTGCCATACAGTTTGAATTACGCATACCTGTTTTGATTACACGATCACGTAAGTCATCCCAATCCATGGTAGTGTCGTAATTAACTTGCAGGTAATCTCCACGCTCATCCCCCAGCATACGTAATGAATCGATTGGCAGAATTCCCTGGCTCCACAACGAGCCGTTATACGTTGAGTAAGCACCTCTTTCTTCGGCTAAGTTAGCTGATGCTTTAATAGCAAAATAACTTATTGTCTCCATGCTTGTGTCTGCAAAGCTGACTGCTTCCAGAGAAGTATAGGGCAAGCGTAATTTATACAAACTATCCTGAAAACCCATAACACCAAGTCCAACAGGTCTATGCCGTAGATTAGAGCGTCTTGCTTTAGTAACACTATAATAATTATAGTCAATTACGTTATCTAACATTCGCATTGCAGTGTTGATCGTTTTTTCTAGTTTTTCTAAATTTAAACCGTCATTATTCATATGCTTAGGAAGATTAATTGATCCTAAATTACAAACAGCAATTTCATCTTCTGACGTATTTAACGTTATTTCAGTACAAAGATTTGATGAGTGAACTACACCAACATGTGATTGGGGGGAACGAATATTACAGGGGTCCTTAAATGTTATCCATGGGTGACCTGTTTCAAATAACATTGATAGTATTTTACGCCATAAATCAACAGCCTGAATAATTTTGAAATTTGTAATGCTTCCGTCCGTAGTTTTATGTTCGTATTCACAATAACGATTTTCAAATTTTTCACCATAGAGGTCATGTAAATCACTGGTTTCATGAGGTGAA
>JAAZZI010000055.1 GCA_014239225.1 Gammaproteobacteria bacterium | reverse complement strand
ATGTTCCCACAGTCTATGCATAAACAATTATTAATGGATTTGTCACTGAATGCCCGAGGTATTATTTCACAACGGCTTGTACTGCATTATTTGCATGAAGGGTAGATAAAGCGAGATGTCCTGTATTACTCAATTCAAGTGCTGCCTCCATTGTCTCCCTAACTCTAATCTCGCCAACTAGTATTACATCGGGGGCTTCACGCAGTGAGGCTTTGAGAGCATTTGCATATGATTTTGTATCAACACCAACTTCTCGTTGATTGATAATTGACTTAATATTCTGATGGCTAAATTCTATTGGATCTTCAATCGTCAAAATATGATCTGCTGAATTTTGATTTCGGTGATTGACCATCGCTGCCAATGTCGTTGACTTACCAGATCCTGTTGCACCCACCATAAGTATAAGACCACGTTTCAATAAACTCATTTCTGATAAAATTTCTGGGAAACCCAGATCTTCAATGGTGGGTATTTTACTTTGAATACGCCGCAACACCATACTAACATGGCCACGTTGGCGGAATACATTAACTCGGAATCGATCGGAGTCTTTTAAAGCTATAGCAAAATCACATTCCAGTGTTTCTTTAAAAATAGCCTCTTGCTCTTTATTCATTACGCTATGCGCGATTTTATCTGTTGCTTCATGCGTTAATATTGTCTTGCCTACAGAAATTATTTTACCTTCTATTTTAATTTTTACAGGTGAATTTGCTGTTAGAAAAAGATCTGAAGCCTCTTTTTCTACCATTAACTCAAGATGCGGTGTAAGGTGATTTTTCATGTGTTTTATAAAATAATTTTTATACTTTTGTTAACGAACTTTCCCTGCGTCTTCTTCTTCGTGTAGATTAATATGATCTAAATCGTCTTTTTGGTCTTTACCCTTAGCTGCTTTTCCTTCAAGTTTAATGCGTAAACGTAATTCATTCATTGAGTCCGCAGAACGCAAGGCATCATCATAAGAAATTTTATCAGCTTCATATAAATCAAATAGCGCTTGATCGAATGTCTTCATACCAAGTTCATTCGATTTCGACATAATGGTTTTAATCTCGTGAACATCGCCTTTTAATATCAAGTCTGAAATAAGCGGTGAATTCAATAAGATTTCAATTGCGGCAACACGTCCTTTCCCATCAGGTGTTTTTAATAAACGTTGTGAAATTACTGACTTTAAGTTTAATGATAAATCCATCAGAAGTTGTGATTTACGTTCTTCTGGGAAAAAATTGATAATTCGATCAAGAGCCTGATTGGCACTATTTGCATGTAAAGTCGCCATTGCCAAGTGGCCAGTCTCAGCAAAAGCAATTGCAAATTCCATAGTTTCACGATCGCGAATTTCACCAAGTAAAATAACATCCGGGGCCTGGCGTAAAGTATTTTTTAAAGCAATCTCCCAATCATCTGTATCGACACCAACTTCACGTTGCATAATGATACATTTTTTATGTGGATGGACATATTCAATGGGGTCTTCAATGGTAATAATATGCCCATAAGTATTATCATTTCGATAGTCAATCATTGCTGCTAACGATGTTGATTTACCGGAACCTGTTCCACCCACCATAATAACTAAACCATTTTTAGTCATCACAACTTCTTTTAAAACTTCCGGTAGTTTTAGCTTATCTATATTTGGCACGTTCGTTTCAATAACACGTAAAACTAAACCGTGATAGCCCTGTTGTATATAAGCGTTAGCACGAAAACGACCGACACCTTCTGGTGCAAGAGCAAAATTACATTCTTTGGTCGCTTCAAATTCTTTTAATTGTTTGTCATTCATTATGGCTTGACATAATGACTTGGCGTTTTCAGGAGTAAGTTTCGTCTTTGAAACTGGAGTTACTTTTCCATGAATTTTCATCGCCGGAGGGAACCCAACTGTAATAAACAAATCAGACCCATCTCTCTCAACTAATGCCTTGAGAAGATCACGCATGAACTTCATTGCCTTATCTCTTTCCATCCTGCTCCTCCCGGCCTAAAAATGTTTTTGCTGTCAGTTAAATATTGTCTTTATTAGCGGCTTTCGATGCGGCTTCTTGTCGTGTCACAACATTGGCCTTTACCAATCGTTGTAAATCCTGATCGAGTGTTTGCATACCAAATGATGATCCGGTTTGGATTGCTGAATACATTTGTGCAATTTTATTTTCTCTAATTAAATTACGGATTGCTGGGGTACCAATCATAATCTCATGTGCCGCAACTCGTCCTCCACCCTGTTTTTTTAGCAGCGTTTGTGAAATAACTGCTTTTAATGATTCCGATAACATTGCACGCACCATTTCTTTTTCATCAGCTGGGAATACATCAACAATACGATCGATTGTTTTCGCAGCAGAACTTGTGTGAAGCGTACCAAAGACAAGATGGCCTGTTTCAGCCGCTGACAATGCTAATCGAATTGTTTCAAGATCACGCATTTCCCCGACAAGTATAACGTCCGGATCTTCACGCAATGCTGATCGTAGGGCTTCATTAAATCCGAGAGTATCTCTATGGACTTCTCGCTGATTAATCAGACATTTTTTGCTTTGATGAACAAATTCAATTGGGTCTTCAACTGTCAGGATATGCCCATATTCTGTGTCGTTTTTATGATCGACCATGGCAGCTAAAGTTGTTGATTTACCAGACCCCGTTGGGCCCGTTACCAATACAACTCCCCGTGGATAGTCGGAAATTTCTTTAAAAATATTCGGCGCACCAAGCTTTTCAAGAGAGAGTATTTCTGATGGGATTGTTCTAAAAACTGCGCCCGCGCCACGGTTGTGATTAAATGCATTAACACGAAAACGTGCTAAATTAGGAATTTCAAAAGAAAAATCACATTCGAGAAACTCTTCGAAATCTTTCCTTTGCTTATCGTTCATAATATCGTAAACCATACCGTGCACATCTTTGTGTTCCATAGGAGGTGTTTTTATTTTTTTAATATCGCCATCAATACGAAAACATGGTGGCATTCCTGCTGATAAGTGAAGATCAGAACAGCCGAGTTCTACGCCTTTGGTCAAAAGATCGCTAATTTCCATTTACCCTCTCCCCAAAACTAACGTTTATTTTATTATGATTATTGAATTTATTTAACTTCTTGATTTTTACGTTTTCACATACTCCGAGTAGAAAAAAGCCGCCATCCTTAAAGTATTATTATGTATTACCAGTTTTACTGATTTTTATATACCATAGGGTACTGCAATACTGGCCTAGTGTTAATAGTATCAGAGATTAAATAACACCAATTTTATGAAAATCACTAACAATTTAACGAAAATTCGTAAAAAAATTAGCGCTGCGGAAAAACAATTTGGCCGGAAAGAAAACTCTGTTTGCTTAATCGCGGTCAGTAAAACAAGAAAAATCAATGAAATAATAATGGCTATCAATGAAAATCAACGGCATTTTGGAGAAAATTACTGCCAGGAGGCTATTGAGAAAATTAAGGCTATTACTCAACCCAATGTTATATGGCATTTTATTGGCCCCATTCAATCTAATAAAACAAAACAAATTGCTCATTATTTTGATTGGGTACACACCGTAGACAGAATAAAAATAGCGCGTCGTCTAGATGAAATGCGCCCGGATAATATGGCACCATTAAATATATGTATTCAGGTCAACACTAGTGGTGAAGCAACAAAATCAGGCCTATCAATTAACGAAGTAGAAGACTTCATTAATGAGCTTAAACACTTCAAACGACTAAAAGTAAGAGGGTTAATGTCTCTGCCAGAAATAAAACCTAGTTTCGATGAGCAAAGAAACTCTTTTTCATTACTAAAGAAAGTGTTGTATGAGTTGAGGGCGGATAATCCGGAGCTTGATACTTTGTCTATAGGAACAACGCAGGATATGGAAGCGGCTATTGCCGAAGGAGCGACTTGTGTTCGCATAGGCACAGCCGTTTTTGGCCCTCGTGATAGATAAAAAACCTTAACTTACTGCGTACAGCCTGATATTTTTTGCTGACATCGTTATACTTTCGAGTTACTTCTAGAAATGAATTATCTAAATTATGGAAAATCTCACAATAGCATTTATTGGTAGCGGGAATATCGCTAGCAGCATGATTGGCGGTCTGATTGCTAATGGAATAAAGCCTGAGAAATTAATCGCAGCTGACGCTGATAAGACACAACAACAACTGATATCAGAAAAATATGGTATTAGAGTCTTTAACTTAAATTGTGATGCCGCAAAACATGCCGATGTCATTATTTTTGCAGTAAAACCACAAATAATGCCTACAGTTGTTAAAGAAATCGCGGAAAATATCAAAATTGAAAACAAATTAATACTATCCGTTGCTGCTGGGGTCAAACTTCAATCAATAGCAAATTGGCTTGGTCAGTCTGTAGCAATTGTCAGGACTATGCCCAATATGCCAGCTCTTATACAGGCAGGGGCTAGCGCTTTATATGCAAATGAATTTACTAATGATAAACAAAGAAATACTGCCGAAACCATTATGAGATCGGTAGGTGCCGCCATATGGCTTGACGCTGAAGAACAGATGGATGTTGTTACTGCGTTATCTGGCAGCGGCCCTGCCTACTTCTTTTATTTTATGGAACTAATGGAAAAGAACGCTATCGAAATGGGTTTAAATAAAGAAGATGCCCATTTGTTAACAATTGAAACCGCGCTTGGTGCTGCAAAGATGGCGTTATTATCTTCATATGAACCAACGACGCTTCGCAAACAAGTTTCATCACCAGGCGGAACAACTGAACAAGCCTTAAATATTTTTATACAAGGGAAACTAGATAAACTAGTTCGCAATGCTATGGATGCGGCAAAAAGGCGTTCTGTAGAATTATCAGAATCATTTAAGGATTAAAAATGAGTGGTGATTATTTTACTCAGGCAACTATTTTTTTAGTTGAGCTATTTTTTGATGTTTTTATTATCGCTTTATTACTGCGTTATTTATTAACAAAAGCACATGCTGATTCTTTCAATCCATTATCTGAGTTAATTACCAAAGTCACGAACCCGCTACTCAAGCCCTTGAGAAGAAAAATACCTGGTTATCTTGGCGTTGACTGGTCATCTGTAGTAGCGTTGCTTTTAGTTCAGGCTTTGGAAGTAACATTGGTTGAATTAATTATGAGTGGAGAGATGCTGGCATTCAGTGGGTTAATTATTCTAACTGTAGCTCACTTATTAAAAACTATACTCTATATTTACTTATTCATTATAATTGTTCAGGTTATTATTAGCTGGATAAACCCTGATGCCTACAATCCAATTACTATGATAATGTATCAGCTAAGCAAACCGATTTTACGACCGGTGAGACGGATCATTCCTTCGGCAAGAGGTTTTGATTTCTCGCCTTTAATTATCCTTGTCATTATAAATCTTTTGATGATACTGCTCATTTCGCCTCTAATGGATGTAGGTCATAGACTCGCGCATTAAAAAATATCTTATTTATAAAAATTTAAATTAATATGAAAAATTCATTACCGCCTGACAGTGTTGGTTCATATGAAGATAATAACGCCATCTTTGCAGCACCAAGCGCGGTTTCAATTGTTAACAAATGGGCATCTTCTTTATTTAAACCCATTTCGATAGCGTTCTTTTCCATTAGTTCCATAAAATAAAAGAAATAAGCTGGGCCACTACCAGATAGCGCGGTAACTGTATCTAGTTGGTCTTCTGAGTTTAGCCAAATTGTGACACCAAC
>JAAZZI010000054.1 GCA_014239225.1 Gammaproteobacteria bacterium | reverse complement strand
CAACAACAAAATCTACAGTCCAGAAATACCACAGAAGCAATTATCTATTTGATACATTGTGAGGTTTTTAAACCTATTTATTTTGTTGACGTTATGAAATTGACATTAATTGGATTTAATGATGTTTGTGGTTCTTGAAAAATCATCCCAATATTAGCGCCACTAACCCCACGCATTTTATTCTCTGGTAATTGAAATAGATTTATATCATTTAAAATCACTTCCCCAGCATCTATTTTTATAGCTGAGGGTAATAATCGCATAATAGAAAGTGCTGTAATTGATTTACCGCTACCAGATTCGCCTAGTAAGACAAATGTCTCGCCTCGTCGAATGTCAAATGAGATATTATCAACAATATTAATCTTTCCTGCTTCAGAACCAGTAGAGACCGTAAGATTTTTAACTTGTAATAAATTTTTAGTCATTATAATTAGTCATCGATATTCGGTAATTTACGTGGTCTTCTATTTTCATCAAGTGCGACATAAGTTAATTCTGCTTCAGTCACTTTGACAATTTTTTTATTTATTGGATTACGTTCAGCATACACTTCGACCTTGATGGTAATTGAAGTTCTTCCAGTCTTTATAATATCTGCATAACAACTAATAACATCGCCAACAAAAACAGGCTCATGAAACTCAAATGATTTAACTCCCACCGTAGCAGTTAGTCCTTTTGCTCTTTCGTATGCGGTAATAGCGCCGGCTACATCGACTTGTGACATAATCCATCCGCCAAAAATACAACCTCCGGGATTAAGCTCTTTTGGGTATGCGGCGACTCTAATTGCTGGCTGTTTATTCTTAGGTAATGTTACATTTTTATCATTCATAAATTTCCTTTTTTTAGATAGATTAAAACTCACGTAATCTAGGATCAAAAGCATCTCTAACTGCATCTGAAAAAAGATTCGCAGCTAGAACCAATATAAACATAAAAATAAATGCTGCGGCAAGTGACCACCATACGATTGGTTCGCGTGCCATCTCTAAGCGTGCGCTATTAATCATGTTGCCCCAACTATACATACTTGGATCAACGCCAATATTTATATAAGAAAGTACAGCTTCAGCTAATACAAGGCCGCTGAAATCAAGAACAATTGAAATCATAACAATATGCATAACATTAGGTAATAAATGGCGAAACATAACCTTGTAATGTTGAACACCGAAAGCTTGTGCTGCCTGAACATAGTCAATCTCTCGTAATTTCAGAGCTTCAGCTCTTAATAAACGACATAATCCAGTCCAACTAGTAATACCTAAAATAATACATAAAAAGAGGAGCCTTAAATCAGCTCTTTGCGCTATGCTATTAAAATCATCCGCATGATTACTGATATACACCTGCAATAGAAGTATCGAGGCTGCAATTAATAAAACTCCTGGGATAGAACTTAATGTTGTATAGAGATATTGAATTACATCATCAATCCAACCACGAAAATAACCCGCCATTAAACCCATTACAATTGCAAATGGAAGCATAACGAGTGTCGTCAGTGTGCCAATAACGAGTCCAGTACGAATACTCTTTAATGCTTGATATAGAACATCCTGTCCTACTTTATCTGTACCAAAGACATGATAATTTAGCGATAAACTATATATAATACATATAGTTATAATAATAGTTAAAGTTGTTATGAATATCGCAAGCCAGTGAGTATTGAATTTATTAAGTAAGCAGTTTTGCAAAGTCACTCTATAACTAACTCGTATTAATTTTGATAATACAAAAATTATTAAATTAATAATAATAACACTAATCAATAGTCCGTATAAAAAACCCAGAGAAATTCGCTTAACAATATCAGCAGTGCTTTCAGATTCAGGCTTATTAAGAGATGTACCTCCATATATTAATCTTGGGTAAGCTCTAATTTGTTTACCATTTTCCTGTTCAATAATTTCTTTTGAAAACGAGTAACTTGCAAGTGGTGCAGAATACGTTTTTTCATTTTTTAATCTTAAGTCATTTAATAAAACATCTAGAACGCTTAAGATTTCATTTGAATATATTTTTTCACTTGATTCGTCTGTTTCTATCTTCGGGTGAAAATGTATCGAATCAAATAAACCAATACAAACAAAGAAAAATAAAATCACTGCTGAAGACATTGCTAAAAATCGTTTTCTTACATCTCGCCATGGCACCGTTAAATGTTCTTGCTTTCTTCCATAGAAAAAAAACGCAACTACTCCAAATAAAAGTAAAAATATTAGAAAGTCGGTAATAAATATTACAGGCATGGGTTTAATTAATTTAACCTGACCCTTGGGTCAACAAATGTGTATGAAATATCTGTTAGTATTAAACCAATAATATATAAAACAGACCCTAAAAAAACCATCGATCGAACAATTGCAAAATCTTGACGACTTATTGCGTCAATTGTGTAACTACCCAAACCCGGAATAGCAAAAAATGATTCCACAATTAGGCTGCCAATAAACAGAGATGGCAAAATAACAACAACCCCAGTCAGAATGGGGATTAAACCATTTGTTAAAACATGGCGATATAGTACTCTTGATTCGGATAGGCCTTTTGCTCTCGCAGTTCTTACGTAATCTTTATTCATTTCTTCAAGAAAGATTGTTCTATACCAGCGAGTGCTTGCGCCTATTCCACCAATTAAGCCAACTAACACGGGTAAAATAATAAACTTGATTGCATTTAATCCTGTGTCATAGCCAGATATGGGGACTAAATGAAGAAATTTACCGATTAAATACTGTCCTCCAATGATATAAAACAATCCTGATACAGACATCATAATAACGCATAAAACAACACCACTAACATCTACATAACTACCACGAAAAAAAGCGAGAATTAAACCAAACGAAATATACGCTAATAAACCAATAAATAAACTTGGGACAGTTATAGCAAGACTAGGCCACATTCTCTGGCTGATATCATAACCAATGTCTCGTCCGCTATCGGAGCGGCCAAAATCAAAAACAAACAATTTAACAGAATTTTGAAAAAATATAGTTTCCGTTATTTTTTTTGTTCCATCAACACCACTATTAAATAATATTGGTTTATTGTAACCACGCTCATCTTTCCATTTTACGATTGCAGCTTCACTAACACGTTTCATCCCAAGATGCATACGAGCCATATCATCAGGTGTATTAACAACAAAGAATAAAACAAATGTAATTATATTAACGCCTATTAGAATAGGTAATGCATATATAATTCGTCGTAAAATATAACTTATCATAAGATTAATTGATTCTCCTTACGGCGATATAAAATAACAGCGGGTAGTAAAATGACGCCGAAAACAAAAAGTACAATTACGATTGGCCACCAAATAGGTTTGTTCCATGTAATCCTTTTTTCAGTCCTTAGTTTTGGATTAATGCGTTTATATTTCAAAGTATTATTTGCCATCAAATTCGGTTTAGCATTTTTATACCAATCATGATGCAATGAAAATCCTACTGGATGATACCCCCATAACCACGGCGCATCATATCTAACGAGCTCTACTATTTGGTTAATAAGTTTCTGTCTTTCCGGACCGTTTTTCATGCTTTTCATTTGGTCAAATAGTGAATCAAATTTTTCATTTTGATAATTTGCTGCGTTTTCTCCGTTATGGTCAATCTTTGCATTAGGGCCATATAGTAAAAAAAAGAAATTTTCAGGATCTGGGTAATCCGCATTCCAACCCCACTGAAATATTTGCGCTGTCCCCTTTCTCATTTTCTCTTGAAAACGATTATAATCGGTAGCACGTATCACAAGATTAATACCAAGCTTTGCAAATTGTTTTCTTAGCCAATCGAATGAAGCCTTGCTGCCGGGGCCTGCAGCAGGTGTATCTAAGTTTAGCACCAAGGGTTTGCCTGTTATTTCATCGCGACCATTTTTATAGCCTGCTTTGGACATTAATTCTTTAGCCTGTTCGACAGATTGTCTAATTGCTTTACTATTTTCCCATTGATAAACATAAGGATTTATTCCGGTCTTGCCTGAAACATATCCAAAAATACCAGGTGGAATTGGGCCTTGTGCAGGCTTTCCTCTGCCATTTGCAAAAATAGAGATATATTCTTCATAATCAACTGCAATTGAAATAGCACGCCTTAATAATCTTGCACGTTCAGTATTACCGCCAACTAAATCATCGGCCATATTAAATCCCATATAATAAGTTGACGTAGTGGTAGCAGTTAATAATTTAATTCCTTTTTGTTCCATTTCTTCTGTTAATTGAGCATCTCCTTGTGTGTTAAATTGGACAGCCTGGTCAAAACTATCTGAAACAATACCTGAAGTGTCATAATAACCTTGAAGGAATTTATTCCAGGCAGGTATTGATTCTTTTTCAAGACTATAAATAGCTTTATCAATAAAAGGCATTTTCTTTCCTGCGTCATCTAACAACCCCATATTTCGATCTGTCTTCTCACCATCAATCGGAAATAATTCTCCTCTAAAATTTGGATTACGTTCGAGGACCATCCTGCGGTTTGGATTATTTTCTGTCAGCATGAACGGACCAGTTCCAATAGGATACCAATCAAGAGAAATGTTTTTTTCAGCAAACCCTTTTTGAGAATAAAAAAGATCTGCTTCCCAAGGCATTGGTGAAAAAAATGACATCGATAACCAATATAAGAACTGGGGATATTTTTCTTTAAGCGTTATTTCAAAAGTATACTCATCGATCAATTTTACGCCAGATAATTCATGCTCATTTAAATTTAAAAATCCTGAATTTAATTTAATTTGGTACATATTTTTTAATTCATCAGATAATTTATCCAATCCAAGAATATATTTTTCCATTAAACCTGCAATTGGTGAATGAATACGTGGATGAGCCATTCTTTTTATCTGATAAATATAATCACTAGCTAATAACTCTCTCGTTCCAGTGCTATCAAAATCAGCTAATGTATGAATATTTTTTAAATTAGTGAGATTGAGTTTATGATAAAGATAATTACCGCTTTCATCTTTCGCAAAAGCAGGATGTGGTTGATATAAGATTCCTGGTTTTATTGATATTCGATATTTAACACTAGTAATATCTTCTGCCTTTGAGTCTTCTGCTAATATTTTCCCATCCTTATCTAGATAAATAGCAATTGGTAAATTTATAGCAGTAAGTGGATTGAGTTCGTAAGGTCGTTTTAAGAAATGATATTGCAGTAAAGGCTCATAAATCTGCCCAAGAAAAATGTATTCATTTGAGCTGTATGAACTAACTGGATCTAAATGCTTAGGACGCTCAGAAAACGAATCATAATAAACTAATTCATCAGATTCTTGGTAAGGATATGGATTATTCCAACTTGATGGGCCGCAGGCAATACAAAATAATGGTACCCATATGAAAAAGTATGGGGTCCTGTAGGTCCTAAATATAAGCCTATTTACTATTTTTATGAGTTTTCTAGTCACTGGTCCATTATAAACGCGATCGTTTTTCTGTACACTTTGATAGTTTGTAGTGAAAAAAATTCAAATAACCGGACCAAAAAGGATTAATTGATGGGATTACTCGATAATAAACGCGCCTTAGTAGTTGGTGTAGCAAGCAACCGTTCAATAGCTTGGGGAATAGCTCAAGCAATGCACCGTGAGGGTGCTCAGTTAGCATTTACCTACCAAAATGAAAAACTACAAGGCAGAGTAGAAAAATTCGCTAATGAGCTTGATTCGGAAATAATTTTACCTTGCGATGTCGGTAATGATGAACAAATTCGATCTGTTTTTGATAATTTGAATAAATATTGGGATGGGCTCGATATTTTAATTCACTCTGTCGCATTTGCTCCAATCGGTAAAACAAACTTTACTGAGCGTTTATCAATGCCCGCTTCGAG